>CAZCVB010000109.1:0-7865 GCA_964501805.1 uncultured Desulfobacteraceae bacterium
TCTCATCTTTAAAACCTCCTTGTATGGTGGACAAAAGGTTATCTCCTCCGAACGACGACCCCGATACTCACCCCCTTTCTCCCGCCTCAATCGAGCCTTTTAAATTTTGATGAAAGGCCCTCTTCAACGACACGCCGATCTTGCTGAAATTATTTCCCTATCAGGTACAGCAATCCGCCGGAGGGATTGTCCGCCGGGCTAAAAGATACCCGGTTCCACGTACTCGCCGAACACCTCCCGGAACACGTCGGCCATTTCGCCGACCGTGGCGTAACACTTGCAGCATTCCACGAGATACGGCATGACATTCTCCTGTTTCCGCGCCGCCGCTTCAAGCGCTTTGAGGGATGCCGTCACCGCCCGGTTATCCCGCTCCCGCTTCAATTCCTTCAGCCGGTCGATCTGGAGCCGCGCCCATTCCTCGTTGTATTCGTGGAGTTCCACCTCCATGTCCACGCCTTCGGTATACTTGTTGACCCCCACCTTGATCACCTCACCGTTCTGGATCTTTTTTTCGAATTCGTATGCCTGCCGGGCCACCTCCTGCTGGACGTATCCGGAGGAAACCGCCTCCACCATGCCCCCCATCTTCTCGACCTTTTCCATCTCCTCCAGGATCTTTTCCTCCATCTGCTTGGTGAGGGTCTCTATGAAATAGGAACCGGCCAGGGGATCCACCGTGTCCCTGAGTCCGATCTCGTCCATGAGGATCTGGAAGGTCCGGAGGGACAAAAAGGCCGCCCGTTCGGTGGGGATGGTATAGGCCTCGTCAAAGGAACACAGGGCCGTGGTCTGGGCCCCGGAAAGGGCGGCCGCCATGGCGTAATAGGCGCCACGCATGATGTTGTTTTCCGGCTGCTGCTTGGTCATGCCGGACCCGCCCCCACCGAAGATACCCCTGAGGAACAGGGCCTTCTTCTTCCGGACATCGTATCTTTCCCTCAGGAGCCGGGCCCACAGCTTGCGCGCGGCCCGGAACTTGGCCACCGTCTCCCACAGGTTCCCGTAGATATTGAGGTTGAAGGAAAAACGGCCCACGAAATCCTCGGCCCGGTATCCCCGGGCCACCACATTGTCGATGTACGCGAAGGCGATCATCAGGGCATAGGAGATCTCCTGGGCGGGGGTGCATCCCGACTCCCGGATATGGTACCCGGCAACCGAGACCGGGTTGCACCGGGGCAGTTCCTTCATGGCATATTCGATGGTATCCCCGATCAGCCGGACCGCCGGTTCCACCGGGTATATCCAGGCCCCCCGTCCCACCATCTCCTTCAGGATATCGTTCTGCGGGGTGGCGGAGATCTCTGTTTTTTTGTACCCGAATTTCTCCGCCACGGCCTGGTACATGGCCAGCATGATGGAGGCCACGGCGTTGATGGTGAGCCCGCTGCCGATGCGGTCCAGCTGGATGCCCCTGAAGGCGATCTCGAAATCCCTGAGGGAATCGACGGCCATGCCCACGCGGCCTACTTCCCCTTCGGCCATGGGATCATCGGAATCATATCCCATCTGGGTGGGGAGATCAAAGGCCACGTTGAGACCGGTCTGGCCGTGGGAGATCATGAGCTTGAACCGTTCATTGGTCTGCTCCGGTGTGCCGAACCCGGTGTACTGGCGGGTGGTCCAGTTGCGGCTCCGGTATCCCAGGGCGTGGATTCCCCGGGTAAACGGGAATTCGCCCGGGTCTCCCAGGTCCTTCTGGTAATCGAACCCGGAGGCCGATAGGTCTTCCGGGGTGTACACGGGCTTGACCTTGATTCCAGACTGGAGGATCACCTCCAGGATAGCGTCCTTTTCATCCTTGATATACGTTGCGACTCCCATGGCTTTTCCCTTCTCCGGCCGACTGTCCGGGACCGTTTCGTCCCGCATCCGCAACCGTCTTTAATCCGCCGGAGGCGGACAAGAGTTGTATTTCCTGCCTCTTGGGGCGTTCAATGCTTTTGATGATACCCCCCGTTGCTTGTGGCGGGGGAGTTCATTCCCTTCCCGTCACCCGGCGCGTTCGCGCACGTCAGTTGGCCGTCCCGGCGTTCTCCCTGATGAACCGGACGATCTCATCAAAGCGGGCCCCGCCGGGGAAGATCCCCCGGACCCCCATCTCCCTGAGAACCGGGACATCCCGGTTGGGAATGACGCCCCCCACCACCACCAGCTTGTCGCGGACATCCGCTTCTTTCAGCAGGGCCATGAGTTTCCGGCAGATGGGGATATGGGCCCCCGACATGATGGAGAGCCCGATCACGTCCGCGTCCTCCTGTATGGCCTGGTTCAGGATCGCGGGGACCGTCTGGTGCAGCCCCGTGTAAATCACTTCCATTCCGGCCTCGCGCATGGCGTGCGCCACCACCTTTGCTCCCCGGTCGTGACCGTCCAGGCCCGGCTTGGCCAGCAGCACCCGTATCTTTCTCTCTCCCATCACTTGCGCTCCCCGCCGTCCCGGCATCGGGACGGCTTCCCGTTCCCGTCCATGTCGAACTCCCTGAGGACAACCGCCTGGCCTCGGAGGATGTGTTCCCTGACCAGCCGTTCCACCGCCTCCGCATTTCTCTCGCGGATCAGCTTCAGCATCAGCCGGTGGTCCTCGTTGCTGGCCCTGGCCATCCGTTCCACCTTGAGGATCACCCGCCTGAAGCGGTAAATCTGGTCTCTGAGGTCGTTGATCATCCGGATCAGTTTCGGGCTCCGGCTCAGGCCGTAGAGAATGTCATGAAATTCCGTGTTGATCTGAAGCAGTTCCTCCAGCTCGCCCCGATCCAGGCGCGACTGGAATTCTTCGATCTTGGCCTCCAGGGGACGAAGGTCTTCCGGCGCGTGTTTCACCGCGGCCAGGCGGGCCGCATAGCTCTCAAGGACGCCCCGGATGCCGAAGGTCTCTTCCACGTCTTCCCGGCTCAGGCCCACCACGAAGAATCCGCCCGTGGGCGCCTGCCGCACGAGTCCCTCCCGCTCCAGTTTGTGGATGGCCTCCCGGACCGGTGTCCGGCTGATCCCCAGGGCGTCGGCCACCCGGCTCTCCACCACCCGGCTCTGCGGGTCCAGGTCTCCCGTCAGGATGGCGTGCCGCAGGTTCTCGTACACATGCCGTCCCAGTGATTTTCTTTGGGGAATCGTTCGAAACGCCACCGCGTTCATATCTTTCAGTCCGTTGTTCATATCTCCGGGCGCGGCCTAACCTACGCCGTACTGTCCTGGTGATGGTGGTCTGCAGGACCTCATTGATTACAGCCGGCCGGTCAGTTCCCTCGCAATAAAAGTCTTCAGCATTTCATGTGTTCCACCACCGTAGAGGAGAAAACGGGCGTCCCTGAAATAGCGCTGCGCGGGATATTCCATGGCAAACCCGTAAGCGCCGTAAATTCGGGTTACTTCATCCACAACCTTACATGCCATTTCCGAAGCAAACATCTTTGCGGCGGCAGATTCCTTTATGTGAGGTAACCCATTATCTTTTAACCAGGCCGCTTTATAAACCATGAGTTTGGCAGCCTCGTAATTGACATACATATCCGTCAATTTTGAGGCGATAAGCTGGAATTTCGCAATAGGCCTCCCAAACGCCGACCTCTCTTTTGAATACTGAAGCCCGTCCTCAAAAGCGGTTTTTGCAAGTCCCAGGGCCAAAGCCCCTGTCATAATACGAATCTCCGCAAGGATCAGACCCAGATAAATCACGCCCTTGCCCTCTTCCCCCAGTAGATTTTCAGCGGGAATACGGCAGTCCTGAAAGACGAGTTCAGTATTTTCTGATCCCCTCGTTCCAAGTTTATGAATTTGTTTCCCGACATTATACCCCGGAGTATCTCTCTCAACCAGAAAAAACCCTAGCCCTTTCAGCCCTTTCGATCGGTCTGTTGATGCGATAACCGTTGCGAAATCCGCAACTGTGGCATTGGTTATCCAGGTCTTCTGGCCATTTACGATATAGGAATCCCCGTCCCTCTGCGCTGTTGTATGGATCCCGGCAAGGTCAGATCCCGCATTCGGTTCCGTGAAGGCAATCGTCCCAAGTTTTTCACCTTTCAGGGCGGGGAAAAAACATCGTTCCTTGATTTCATCTGAGCCAAATCGAAAGATAAAATCCGTCCCCATCAATGTCTGCATGGCAACATTTGCCCCAACGCTCAGAGAACCTCGTGCGATCTCCTCAATAAAAAGGGCATAGGTAACCATATCCGCGTCCATTCCCCCAACGGCTTCCGGATAACGGATGCCGAGATATCCCAACTTCCCAAGTTCATGAATGATATCCGATGTAATTTCACCCTTTACATCGATCTCTTCCGCCCTTGGCTTGATCATACCATCAACAAGACGCGAAACATTATCCTTGAAAAATTGCTGTTCCTCTGTGAGACGAAAATCCATCCCGCTCTCCTTATATAATGATCACCGATTTTCGTGCTGATCCAGGCATTTCAGCGATATGAGATTTTCAGATTTTCAGGTCGAAGGGTAGCTCTTTTCAGCCCTTACAGCTAACCGCACAATTGGAAATTTCCGCGGTTTTCCGGCAACGTACCAGCGGCCTAAATCACCTTTCTCTCCCTCAACCGCTCCAGGTCCTCATCCGAATACCCCAGCTTTCCATAAATTTCCCGGTTATGCTCCCCGAAACGGGGCGGGAACGGAAGCCGCCGGTCGATCTCCTCGAGATACCCCGTCATGTGGGGAGGCGGCGGCAGGGTGATGCGGGTCCCGGTTACGGGATCCTCCGCATACAGGAGACGCCGCTGTACAAGGGGATCGGCCAGCACCTCGGGGATGGTCTTTATCTTGCTCACCGGGACGGTGATGGAGTTGAAGACCTCGATGATCTCCTCCGAGGAGTAATGCTGCGTGATTTCGTTGATGGCCCGGTTGATCGCTTCCACGTCGTGTATCCGGCCCAGGTTCTTCTCGTATTCCGGGCGGTCCAGGGACCGGAACATGTCCAGGGAGACCATCGCCTTCCACTGCCGGTCGTTTCCCACTGCCAGGTACACGTAGCCGTTGCTTGTCCTGTAAACCGACACCGGACAGAAAAACTCATGGGTGTTGCCCCGCCGCGTGACCTCCCGGTTGAACAGGGTCGATATGGTGATGGGAACCGTCATCCAGGAGACGGACGACTCGAACATGGACATGTGGATGCAGGAGCCTTCCCCGGTGGCCTCCCGCCGGTAAAGGGCCTTCATCAGCAGTCCGTAACTGTGCTCGCTGGTCCCCATGTCCGGGAGCGGGATGCCGAGGACCTGGGGATCCCCGTTCGGCTCTCCGGTCATCTCCATCATCCCGGACCGCGCCTGGAGGATCGGATCATAGGCCGCCTCGTTGCTGTCCGGACCGAAGCCGGTGACGCCGAGCCAGATGATGTCCGGCCGCACCGCCTTCAGGCTGTCGTAATCGATGCCCAGTTTTTTGTAGTTCCGCGGCAACTGGTTGGTGGCGAAGATATCGACGTGGAATTGGTCGATGAGTTCATGGAAAATCTTCTGGCCCTCGGGGTCCCCCAGGTTCAGCGTCAGCGCCTTTTTCCCGGAATTGATGCACAGGAAATAGGCGTTCATCCGCTCCTCGTTGAGCACGTTTTCCCCGATCATCCGGTTCGGATCCCCGTAAACAGGGTGCTCCAGCCGGATGACCTGCATCCCGTCATGGGCCAATCGGTAGGTCAGATACGGCAGAACAGTGGCCTGCTCCAGGGACAACACGGTAATATTCTTGAATAAATCCATGAAGACCTCCTTTCCGGCCGACGGCCGCCTGAAAGCGAAAGGGGTAAAGGGAGAAGAAGCGGGTTATCGCAAAGAAGACGACATATCGGGCTGTATACTGTATACAACTCGGCCTGTCAAGGACTTTTCGCCGGTCTTTTCCGCCTGCGCTTTTGAAAGGTTTCCACGGCCTGCAGATGGGCCTTCAGGGTGGTGGAAAAACAGTGGGTGCCGTCGTTTCGGGAGACGAAATAAAGATAATCGGTCCCGGCCGGGTAAAGGACCGCCCGAATGGCCGCCTCCCCGGGATTGGCGATGGGACCCCGCGGCAGGCCCCGGATCACGTAGGTGTTGTAGGGAGACCGTTTCTTGAGGTCCCGTTTCCGGAGATTTCCGTCAAAATCCGTGATCCCGTAGATGACCGTCGGATCGCTCTCCAGGCGCATCCCTTTCTTGAGCCGGTTCAGGAACACGTCGGCGATCATCGGCCGCTCCCCGGCCCGCCCGGTTTCCTTTTCGACCATGGAGGCGAGGATCACCACCTGCTTCATGGAAAGGCCCCGCTCCGCGGCCCTGGCGCGAAAGGGGGCCGTCACCTCCCGGAACCGCCGGACCATGGTACCGATGATGGAGAGGGTGGAAAGGCCCTTTGCAAATGCGTAGGTGTCGGGATACAGGTAGCCTTCGAGATCCGGCCCGGGGAGGCCGAATCGCTTTGCGATTTTCGGGTCTCCGGTCAGGGCCAGGAATTCCCGCCTGTCGGCCAACCCCTTTTTTTCCAGGAGCGCCGCGATCTGCCGCCGCGTATATCCCTCCGGTATGGTCACAAGGTGGGTGAGGATGGCGCCTTTGTTCAGTATGGCGAGGATCCGTACCGGGGGCATGGAGGGATTCAGGCGGTACTCGCCCGACTTGATATGCCGGCCGTATCCCATGACCCTGGCCCAGAGGAGAAGCGGCCCCTCGCTGCTGATGAGGCCCCGCCTCCGGAGACCGGAAACCACTTCTTTCAGGGTGGCTCCGGGCCGCACTTTGAAAATGCGGTCGGCCCGGTCCCTGCCCGCCGGGCTGACAAGATAATAGCCGAAACCGATGCACAGAAAAACCGCTACCAGGAACCCGGTCCCGAGGACGAAAAAGATGGAGCGTTTGCGTGTGAGCTCGATTGTCATGGCAACGTCTCCCGGAAATCCTCCCGGCCGCACCGGGGTCGGCGGAGAGAACCGGGGGTTGACCCTCTGTTTCGGCTATTTATATCTATGCCTCATTTTGAGGAATATCCACGGATCCTGTCCGGAAACAAAACCCGTGCATATTGTCGGCAGGATGACATATCTTTTCATTTTGTTCAAGCAGGAGGACTCCCATGGACGAAGCCAGGAAAGGCAGAGCAACCGGAAAGGGGAAAGGGCGGGCGGTGTCCAATTCCGCCGGGAAAAACAAGACCTCCGGCGTCCAGGTCGATCGGATGGGGCCTCCCCGTCACGATACAGGAGGCACTGGATGAAATTCACCTGGGTCAGGCCGAGGCCCTCGCCGCGTTTAAAGGCGACGCCGCGCCATTCAAGGCTGTCAGGGGAACCCCTGAAGAGTACCTGTAATCCCATTTCCACGAAAGATGGAAAAAGCCATCTCCACTGCTGTGGCTGCTGACCGCGGCCTGATCTCGGCGGTGTGTCTCTGGTCGTTTTCCAGCTCCAAGACTGCCGGCGACGGACCCGTTTTCTGGACCGGTTAGGAGAAACCCCTGGAATCGTCGTCGCTTCGGCCCTGAAACCGGGACCTCCAGGAAGAAGTGGGTGCGAAGCGGTTCCGGGAGGATCTCTTTTACCGGCTGAACGTGGTCTCCATCACCATGCCCCCCCTCCGGGCCTCGGGAGAAGACCTGCTCATCATCGCGGATCATTTCCTGAAGGTCTTCAACGTGGAGTTCAAGAAAAAGGTGAAGGGCTTTACACGGCTCGCCCGGCACGTCCTCATCGGGCACTCCTGGCCCGGAAACGTGCGGGAGTTGAGCAACTGCCTGGAGCGGGCCATGATCTTTATCAAAAAAGACCGGATCGACGACGATGACCTCATTATTTCCTACCCCGGTCACCCGCCGGAAGGGAACCGGTGGGATGTCCTTCCCAACGGCATTTCCCTCGAAGAGGTGGAACGGAGACT
>CAZCVB010000110.1:0-7718 GCA_964501805.1 uncultured Desulfobacteraceae bacterium
TCCCGGTAAACAGGGGTGCAGCGGTCCAGCCGTTTGAGGCTGGCGGGCCTGGAAAGGGTCCGTTCCCCGTCCAGGTCGTATGCCACGCAGATCTTCAGGGTTTCGAGGCCGGTGAGCACGTCCAGCTTGGTGATGGCCAGGCTGTCGAGCCCGTTCAGGCGCGCCGAATCCCGGACCACGACCAGGTCCAGCCAGCCGCAGCGGCGGCGGCGGCCGGTGGTGGCCCCGAATTCCATGCCCCGCTCCTGGATATAGTCCCCGGTTTTGTCCAGGAGTTCGGTAACGAAGGGGCCGGCCCCCACCCGCGTGGTATAGGCCTTCACAATGCCGAGGACGTGATGGAGCTGGCCCGGCCCGATCCCGGCGCCCGCGCACGCGGCGCCGGCCACGGGATTGGAGGAAGTGACAAAGGGATAGGTGCCGTGGTCCACGTCCAGGTGGGTCCCCTGCGCCCCTTCGAAAAGGATGTTCCGCCCTTCCTTGACGGCCAGGGCCAGCTCCAGGGACACATCGGTGACAAACGGCTTGATCCGCTCCGCCATCTCCAGGTAGCGCGCCACCATGGGTCCCGCGTCCAGCGGTTCGGCATTGAAAAAACGGGTGAGGTAAAAATTCTTTTCCTCCAGGTTGGACCGGATCTTCTCTTCCAGCGTATCCGGCTCGGTGAAATCCACCGCCCGCACCCCGGTCCTCGCCGCCTTGTCTTCGTAACAGGGCCCGATTCCCCGGCCGGTGGTGCCGATCTTCCCCCTTCCCTTCCGGGTCTCCCGGGCAAGGTCCACGGCCCGGTGGTACGGCATGATGATATGGGCCTTCTCGCTCAGGGAAAGCCTTGCGGGCGTGACGGAGATGCCCGCCGTGTCAAGGGACGCCATCTCTTCCAGGAGGACCTCCGGATCCACCACCAGACCGTTCCCGATAAGACATTTCGTGTCTTCATAAAGGATTCCCGAAGGAATGATATGGCAGATGAACTGTTTTCCCTCCACAACAAGGGTATGGCCGGCATTGTTCCCGCCCTGGAACCGGACCACCACGTCGGCCCTGGCGGTCAGAAGATCGACCACCTTTCCCTTTCCCTCATCTCCCCACTGGGTTCCCACCACAACGGTATTCGACATTTTTCACTCCGGAATCGACGGTTTTGTGAAGGCCCGCGCACAGACATGCCGTTCAGGCGCGCCCGCGGCGATACCGTTATCCGCAGGCACACCCGGCGCCGTTCATAAAGCCGTCATGGAATAAAGAGTTCTGGACCCGTTAAGGGTCGTCCAGCCGGACGGCACGCCAAATCGCGCCGGAGTCGGGGCGTGAGCCCGCGGCCCGGAAAAAGGCGCGGCCGTTCGCGCTCCCGATGGGGTGACTGTTATCCGAAACCGCGGGTCATGTCAATGCCTTTCACCGGAGGGGATCGATCCCCAACCCGCCGTCCCGCCATGGGAAACGGCCCTGCGGAAGGGCGCGTCGCGTCAAACCGCCCGGCTCCCGCGGGCGGCGCCGGAATCGCCTCCGGATCCGGAATGCCGTATTGACATCACGGTCCGGAACCCGTATAAATATTTGATTAATTCCGGTGTCTCACGGCGATCCCGGGATATCAGCGGCGGCGCCGGAACTTCCGGCGTACGAGATTTATTGATTTCCCATGTCTTGCACAACCCCTTTACGGGAGGACGACCATCTCCATGGCCTCACATCCCGGAATCCTGGGTTCCCCCATATCCGCCCTGGGCCGAACCGTCATCGTAATGAACCGCGAGCTGGGGCGGGTGGTCATTTTCTTTCTGAAGGGCCTTATCCTGATTTTTTCTTTTCCGTTTCAGTTCTCCCGGATCATCCGGCAAATCTATTTCATCGGGATGAAGTCCATATTCGTCATCTGCCTGACCGCGGCGTTCACAGGAATGGTCCTGGGTCTCCAGGGATATTACAGCCTGGTGAAGTTCGGCTCCGAGGGGCTCCTGGGTGCGGCGGTGGCCCTGTCCCTGATCCGGGAACTGGGGCCGGTAATGACCGCCATCATGATCATCGGCCGGGCCGGATCCGCCATCGCGGCGGAGATCGGCATCATGCGGATCTCCGAGCAGATCGACGCCCTCGAGACCATGGACATCAGTCCCATCCGGTTCCTGGTCAGCCCCAGGATCGCCGCCGCCGTCATATCCTTTCCCCTCCTGACCGCCCTGTTCGACGTGGTGGGCATCGGGGGCGGGTATCTCACGGGATCGGGCCTCCTCGGCATCAGCCCGGGCATCTATTTCTCCCGGGTCGAATCGAGCGTCCTCATGCAGGACATAACGGGCGGTTTCATCAAGTCCATCGTTTTTGCCGTTGTTGTGGCCACCATCTGCTGCTACCAGGGGTATTACACCCATCTGCGCACCAAGGGCTTCGGGGCCGAAGGGGTCAGTTTTTCCACCACCTCCGCCGTGGTGATCTCCAGCGTCCTGATCCTGATCACCGATTATGTTCTGACCTCTTTTCTCCTGTAGCGGGACGCCCGGACGGAAATTCCTTCCGGGGCAGAGAGATAGAGATCACACGGGAATCCATGGAACAACCATTGATCCGATTCAAAAACGTGTCCAAAAAACTGGGAAACCTGCAGGTGCTCAAGGATACCAATCTTGACATCCACGAAGGACAGGTCACCACCCTGATCGGAAAGAGCGGGGAGGGGAAAAGCGTCCTGCTCAAGCATATCATCGGCCTCATGACGCCCGACTCCGGCCAGATCCTTTTCAGGGGCCGGGCCCTGTCCGAAATGAACCGCAGGGAACGCAGGGACCTGAAGAAAAGATTCAGTTACATGTTTCAGAACAACGCCCTTTTCGATTCCATGACCGTGTTCGAGAACATCTCTCTCCCCCTCAAGGAAGGCCAGCACATGAAAGAGGCGGAGATCGCCGATCGGGTTCACCAGAAGATGGCGCAGCTGGATCTCTCCGATATCGACGGCAAGTATCCCTCCCAGCTCTCCGGCGGGATGAAAAAGCGGGTGGCCCTGGCGCGGGCCCTGGTGACCGACCCGGAAATCGTCCTGTTCGACGAACCGACCACCGGCCTGGACCCGATCCGGAAAAACGCGGTTCACAGCATGATTTCGGACTACCAGAGACGCTTCCGGTTCACCGCCGTCGTGGTGAGCCACGAAATTCCCGACATCTTTTACATCTCCCAGCGGATCGCCATGCTGCAGGACGGCGCCATTATTTTTCAGGGCACGCCCGAGGAGATCCAGAAAAGCCGCGACCCCCAAATCCAGCAGTTCATCCGGGGGCTCGAGGCGCGGCATGACAACCTGACGGGAATCTCGCCCCAGACCCAGGGGATCAAACGCTTTCGCGAGGCCATGGCCCGGCTGCAGCGTCACGATGTCACCTTCTCCGTGATCATCTTCACGGTGGAAAACATAGATGAAATCAACGAAAAGGCCGGCCACCTGTTCGGACAGACCATTCTCAAGAACTTTGCCACGGAATTGCAGCGAAGTCTCAGGATCACCGACTCCTGCTCCCGGTTCGGCCTGAACAAAATCATGGCGGTCCTTCCCAATACGGACGGAAACGGGGCCCAGATGACCTGCGCCAAGCTGGCCCGGCAGACGCGAATACAGGAGATCCTCCAGGAGGCGTCCCAGCCCGGGTTCTGTCTGTCGGTAACGGCGGGGTTCGCGGAAGTCAAAAAGGAAACATCTCTGGAGGAAGTCCTGAAGACGGCCCAGTCCAGCCAGAACGCCCTGTGTGAGTTTCGTATCTGTTAGGCCGTCACCGCGAGACGGAGAGCGGAAATATTCAGAAAATGCCGGGTCCGCCGGCAGATCGCTCGGAGGCATCATGAAGGAAAGATCCATTGAAAGTCTGGTGGGAATCTTCGTGCTCATCGGTATTGTGTGCGTGGGATACCTGACCGTGAAACTGGGAAAAATGGAATGGATCGGGGATGATCACTACCCCCTTTACGCCCGCTTCGAGTCCGTGGAAGGGCTCAAGCCCGGGGCGTATGTGGAGATGTCCGGCGTCCAGGTGGGAAAGGTCGGGGCCATCTCCCTGGATCCCGAGTCCAAGATGGCCGTCGTTGAAATCGACATCCGCAAGGGGATCACCCTGCGCGACGACGTGATCGCCTCGGTCACGACCGCCGGGCTGATCGGCGACAAGTACCTGAAACTCACGCCCGGCGGTTCGGACGAAATCCTGAAACCGGGAGACACCATCACGGAGACCGAGTCCGCCATAAACCTGGAAGAACTGATCGCCAAGTATGTTTTCGGCGGCGCCTGACAGGCGCCGGTATCCGTTTATTCCTGAATCCCGCGCGGGCGGAATTCAGCCAGACCATCATCAAGGAGATTCCCATGAAACGGTTTTTTTTCGCTATGTCCCTGTTCCTTCTGATCCTCCCGGCCCCCGCCCGGGCCCAGACCCCCATGGCGGCCGTTCAGGGTTCCATTGACCGGATCATCTCCGTTCTCAAGGAGCCGCGATACCGCAACCCGGACGCCCGCGAGCTTCAGCGGGCCAAGATATCCGAGATTGTCCGGGAGGTCTTCGACTTCAGGGAGATGGCCCAGCGGACGCTCGCCCGCAGCTGGCGGAAGTTCACCCCCCGGCAGCAGGAGGAATTTACAGATATCTTCCACCGGTTTCTCGAACAGACCTACCTGGACAAGATACAAAAGGACTACCACGACCAGAAGGTGGTTTACCTGGAGGAAAAAAAGCTGTCCTCCTCCAAGGCGGTCGTGAAGACAAAGGTCATCCGGGAAGACGTGGAGACCCCCATCAATTATCGTCTGCTCAAGAAAAAAGGTGCATGGCGGGTCTACGACGTGACCATCGAAGGGGTGAGCCTGGTCAAGAATTACCGCAGCCAGTTCAGAAAAATCCTTGTCAGGAAATCCCCTGAACAGCTGATTGAACGGCTCAAGAGAAGAATCGCAGAGAAGAAAAAGAAGAAAGAAAAAGAGGAGGGGGCCTCATGAGATACCTGTTATACGTTTTTATGTTTTTTATCCTTTTCCCTGCCGCGCCCTCCCCCGCCGCTGCCGAGAGTTCCGGTCCGGGACCCGCGGCGGCCGCTCCGCAGGCCGCGGACACCCGCGTGTCCGGTGACGGAACAGAGACGATCCTCCTGGCGGAAAACGACGGGGAAAAGGAACCGGCCATGGATCCGGACGAGATTGACGAAGATGATGAAGCGACCGACATACAGGTGGCCGATCCCCTGGCCCCCTGGAACCGGATGATGTATCACTTCAACGACAAGCTCTATTTCTGGCTCATCAAACCCGTCACCAGGGGATATAAGACCGTCTTCCCGTCACCCGTGCGCAAAGGCGTCCGGAACTTCTTCCGGAACCTGACGACCCCTATCCGATTCGTCAGCAGTCTCCTGCAGGGAAAGGTGCGTCGGGCGGGCACGGAATTCGCCCGTTTTGTCATGAACAGCACCGTGGGGATCGCCGGGTTTCTCGACCCCGCCAAGATGTCCGGTCTCAACCCGCCCCGGGAGGACATGGGACAGGCCCTCGGCAGCTACGGTATGGGAAACGGATTTTATATCGTATGGCCGTTCCTGGGACCGTCGACCCTGAGGGACAGTATCGGGAAAGTGGGGGACATATTCCTTGATCCCGTCACGTACATTGATCCCATGGAGCTCTCCCTCGGCGTCTACACCTACCGGGGCCTCAACGAGACCTCCTTCAAACTGGGGACATACGAATCCCTGAAAAACGCGGCCATAGAACCATACGAGGCCCTCCGGGACGCCTATATCCAGCACCGGAAAAAACTCGTCGACGAATAATCCGTAAACCTAAAGGAAGAATCAAATGGCAGGACAGAAAACCGCATGGATCGTCTATTGCTCTCCCTCGGGCGCCACGCGCCACGTGGCCGGGGTGATCCGGGACACGTTCAGGGAACTGGGAGGGGAATGCGTTGAAAAAGACCTGGGAAAACGAAACGGCGGGGACGCTCCCGGACCGGACCTGCTCCGGACGGCCCCCCCGGCGTGCCTGTTCATCGGTTCGCCGGTATACGTTTCTCATCCGGTCCCGCCCGTCATGGCGTTCATCTCGGGGCTGCCGGAAGGCACCGGCGTCCCCGCCGTGCCCTTCGTGACCTGGGGCGGGGCCTGCAGCGGGGTCGCGCTTCACGACATGGGCACGGCGCTTCATGAAAAGGGGATGACCGTGGTGGGCGCGGCCAAGATCCTGGCCCTTCACTCCATGATGTGGCGATCCCCCGATCCCGTTGGCAAAGGGCATCCGGACGCCGGGGACGACCGGATCATCCGGGAGATGGTGAGGGGCGTGTACGAAAAGCTCAACACCGGCGCGCCGGCGGGCATCCCGCTCCCGGACCTGGCCTACTACCCGGAGAACGTCCGCCGGGAGATGGCAAAAGTCACGCTCAAGGAGGCAAAGCCCCACCTTCCCGCCCGCGAAGTGGACCCGGACCTGTGCACCCAGTGCGGGATCTGTTCCGAAGTCTGCCCGGTGGACGCCATTACCTTTTCGCCCTATCCCGAGTTTGACGAAAGCTGCATTTACTGTTTCAACTGCGTCAGGGAATGTCCCGAAGACGCCATCCGGACGGACCTGTCCGGTGCGGAGACCCGCATCCGGCAACGGGCGGAACAGTTTTCGGAGCGGCCCCTCTCCCGGATCTTCCTGTAACGCGCCCGGAACAGGGCCTGCCCGGAAAAAACCTGAAACGCGCCATTTCAGGCGGATAACGGACAATGGGGCGACGGATCCGCCCCATTGTCCGGGAAAATACTATTTTCCCTTCCAGACCGCTTTTCGTTTGTTCAGGAAGGCGTCCACCCCTTCCTGGGCATCTTCCGTGGTGCACAGTTCCGCGAACATCTCGTTGGAGTACTCCATGGCCTTTCCGAATTCCATGTCGCTCATGCCGTAATAGGCCCGCTTCCCCATCCGGACCGCGATGGGGCTTTTCTCGGCGAGCTTCAGGGCCAGGGCCATGGTCTCCTCTTCCAGTTTGTCCGCCGGGACCACCTTGTTCACCAGCCCCCAGCGCTCCGCCGTTTCCGCGTCGATCATGTCCCCGGTCAGGATCATCTCCAGGGTCCGTTTCCGTCCGATGGACCGGGAGATGGGAACGGCGGGTCCCATGCAGAAAAGCCCCACGTTGACGGCGGTGGCGCCGATCTTCGTCCCTTCCGCCACAACGGCCAGATCGCAGGCCGCCATGAGTCCGGCGCCGTTGGCCACGGCATACCCGTGGACCGAAGCGATCACCGGCTTTTTCATGTACCCGATCACGTGGTTCATCTGCTCCATCTTCCCCACCCACTCCCGGTATTCCAGGAGGGATTTTCCGAAAAATTCCGATATGTCGATACCGGTGGAAAAGGCCTTGCCGGCCCCCTTGACGACCGCCACGCGGATCGTATCGTCATTGTCCAGTTCGACCAGGGCCTGGTTCAGTTCCGTTGCCAGCTCGGTGCTGAACGTGTTGAAATGGTCCGGCCGGTTGAGAATGATGATTCCCACATGTTCCTTTCGCTCCACGATGATGCTGTTGTACGCCATCCACCGCCTCCTTTGATAAGGTTCCCGCCGATGTCCACCCGTTCCACATATACCCGTATTTAGCCGACAATCGGGCGATTTTGCAATCAAAATTATGGAACCTGATCAAAATACATCCCTTTTGTCCGGACGCATCCCCGGCCCTGCGCGGACA
>CAZCVB010000111.1:0-7670 GCA_964501805.1 uncultured Desulfobacteraceae bacterium
CAAGGGAAAACCGGGACGCATTTATGGATGGACATCATCCGATTTTCCATTTAATTTGAGTGCCGGGTATTCCGGGAGAACGGATCTAAGGAGATGTCCCATGGATGACAGGCGGTTTTTCGTGGATGAATCAAGGCCCTGGTTCCGGCCGGAGGCCGGGTGGCCTTCCCAGGTCCCCAGGAACCCGGTCTTTCCCTGGATAACGCTCTACGAGATGATGGCGGAATCCGTCCGACGGTATCCCGGTTCGCGCGTGATGTGGTTCCTGGGAACCGCCATGTCTTTCCGCGAAATGGGACGCCACGTGGACGCCCTGGCCGCCGGTTTCTACCGGCTGGGCCTCAGGAAGGGGGATGTGGTGGCCCTGGTGCTGCCCAACTCCTTCCAGTACGTCATCGCCTACTATGCCTGCGCCCTGCTGGGGCTCGTGGTGAGCGGGGTCAATCCCACCTACAAGCCGGGGGAGGTGCTGCACCAGTTCAGGGAGATCGGCGCCGACGCCGTCGTCTGCCTGGATGCCCTTTACGAACCCCTGATCGCACCCATTGAGGGGGATTATCCGCTCCGGCATGTCATCGTAACCAACGTTGTTGACCTGGTGAAGATGTGGCCCGCCAAGAAATGGCTGGGGAGGATGCTGGGGAAGATCCCCACGGGCCCGGTCCCGGCGGACGCGGTCCGGTTCCCGGATCTCCTGGAAACGACCACGCCTCCGCCGGAGGTCCGGGTATCCACCGAAGATCCGGCCACCTATATCATGACGGGCGGGACCACCGGGGTTCCCAAGGCCGCGGTCCTGTCTCATTTCAACTGCGTGTCCAACGCGGTTCAGTGTGACCTCTGGCTCTGGATGGGTGCCCACGGCGCGTGTAACGTGGGGGTATTGCCTTTTTTTCATGCCTTTGCCATGAGCACCGTCATGAATACCGCAATCAGGGCCGGCATGTGGATGATGCTCTTTCCCCGTCCGCCCCATGTGCGGGAACTCGTCCGGACCATCTGCCGCCTGGCCCCGGATCGCGAGACCTATTATTGCGGCGCGGAGGTGCTCTTTCAGAGGATCGCCGATTATCCGGACATCCGGAAGTATCCCATCGCCGGGAAGATGCGGGCCTGTATCTCCGGTGCGGGGCCGCTCCACCGGCCTGTTCTGGAGCGGTTCGAAAAGGCGACTGGGGCCATCCTGGTGGAAGGATACGGTTTGACCGAGGCCTCTCCGGCGGTCTCCGCCGGCCCCATGACCGATTTCAGGACCATCGGCACCATCGGCCTGCCGTTCCCGGGAGTCGACTGGAAGATCATGGATATGGAGACCGGCACGCGGGAGCTTCCGCCCGGGGAAAACGGCGAACTGGTGGTGGCGGGACCCCAGGTAATGACGGAATACCTGAACCGTCCGGAGGAGACGGCGGAGACCATAAGGGAATTCGAAGGGAAACGCTGGCTTTTTACCGGTGACATCGGGTTCATGGATGAACTGGGGCGCGTGACCATCAACGACCGCAAAAAGCAGCTCATCAAGGTCCGGGGGTTCTCTGTGTTCCCGAAAGAGGTGGAAGAACTGGTGGGCGCGCACGAGGGGGTGGTGGAGGTCGCCGCCGCCGGACTTCCGGACCGGGAGATGGGCGAGATCATCAAGGTATGGGTGGTGCTCAGGGACGGCTGGAAGGAAAGGCTGACGGAAGCGGACCTGATTGCCTGGTGCCGGGGAAAAATGACCCACTACAAGGTCCCCGCGCAGGTGGAATTCCGGGAGAGCCTTCCAAAGACCGTGATCGGGAAGGTCATGCGCCGGCAGCTCAGGGAGGCGGATCCGGTTTACCGGGCGTATACGGGCGGGTCGGACGCGGGTGGCGGACAGCCGGAATAATCGGCGGAAGGCCCCCGCGCAGGACCGGAAGGAGGGTCTTCCGGAAAGGGAGACACATGAAAAACAGCGAAGAAATCACGGCGTTCTCTCAGAGCGAGAAGATCAAATCCGGTATCATCTGGCTGTCTCAGCTCCTTGAGCAGGCCGCCGGTCTCCCCCCCGGGGAAAAGCAGGGCGCGGAAAAGATCATCCGGTCCCTCGCCGATATGGTCTGTCACGAGATCCGTATCGCCATGGGCGTGGCGCCGGACACGGCCTGGGACGCGGCCGCCCGGCACATGGATCTGGCCGTCGTGATGATCCGGTCGGGTGTGGGCCCGGACGCGGTGCCCCACCTGACCCAGGCCCTGAGCCGGGTGACGGGTGTCGGCCATCGCGCCATGTCGACCCTGAAGGAGAGGGACCTGATATGATCGTCATCGGGCCCATGGTGCGCCCGGTGTGCGGAATGGATCCTTTTTCCGGAAGCCGGTTCTTTTGAAAATATCCCCGACGGCGCCCGGCCCTGATTTGAAATGGCGGGCGCTTCGGTGTGCATGGCCCGGGAAGAATCCCGGGCCGGAAAAGAAGGTGTGCGGCATTGGATCAGGATGCGCTGAAAAGGCTCCTTCTGCGGTTCGGCAGGGGTGAGATTACGGTGGAGAAGGCGCTTGAACGGTTGAAGCGCCTTCCCTTTGAAGACCTGGGCTTCGCGTGCGTGGATCATCATCGGGACCTGCGGAAGGGGGTTTCCGAGGTCATCTTCGCTGAAGGGAAACGCCTGCGGGACATCCTGGAGATCATGGAGCGCATGGCGGCCGCGGAAGAGAATATCCTGGTGACGCGCCTTTCTCCCGAAAAGTCGGAAGCCGTGTGCGGGCGTTTCCCGGAGAGCGTCTATCACGAACGTTCACGGACGCTCACGCGCCTGGCCGGGCCCGTCGAGATAACCGGGAAGGGAACCATCCTGGTCATGAGCGCCGGGACATCCGATATCCCGGTGGCCGAGGAGGCCGCCGTTACGGCCGGGTTCATGGGAAACCGGGTGGAGACCCTCTATGACCTGGGAGTGGCGGGCCTTCACCGGCTGCTGGACCATATGGAACGGATCCGGGCGGCCTCGGTGATCGTGGTGGCGGCCGGCATGGAAGGGGCGCTTCCCAGCGTGGTGGGCGGGCTGGTGGAACGACCGGTGATTGCGGTTCCCACCAGCGTGGGGTACGGGGCGAGCTTCCAGGGCCTTGCCGCATTGCTGGGGATGCTCAACACCTGCGCCCCCGGTGTCACCGTGGTGAACATCGATAACGGTTTCGGGGCGGGGTATGCGGCCGCCGTCATTAACCGGGCGTAATCCTTTTTAGAAAACCGGTGTCGGTTATTCCGGCCCACGGTATGATGGGGATTGCGGTCGGCCTTCGGAGACGCGCATTGTTTTAAACGCTCATAATCTTTTATAATCGAACGTGGGCGTGTGGAAGGGGCTTGCCGGGAATGACCGTTCCTGTTCGTTTGAACGAAGCCGCCCCTTCCCCACGCCCACTGCCGTGACCTTCGCAAGCCATCGGCAGGACCGTTTAAAAACAATGCCCGTCCCCTTCGGCCCTGGCGCGGCGGGCGGATTTTTCTCCTGTTTACCGGTCTGAAACGGGGTTTTTAAGGCGGTAGCGGTTCCGGACCTCCAGCGCCCGCTGTTTCAGATCCGGGACCTCTTCTCTCTGTGAATCGGTCCAGCAGGGGATGAGGGTGTTGTTATGAAACAGCGGTTCGCCCGCCAGGTCGAAACGGGAATGCCGGACCGCCTCCCGCCAGAGGGGCGTGTGGGGGATGGGGGAGTATTCGGACAGGTAGGGGACGGCCCCGGCGCGCGCCACGAAA
The DNA here is from genome assembly GCA_964501805.1 of uncultured Desulfobacteraceae bacterium. GTDB lineage: Bacteria > Desulfobacterota > DSM-4660 > Desulfatiglandales > Desulfatiglandaceae > CAZCVB01. The sequence continues at coordinate 3,725 of CAZCVB010000111.1, forward strand.
TCGATGCTCTCCCGAACGGATGCCGTCGATTGTCCCGGCAGCCCCATCAGGATGTAGGCCCCGATATCGCCGGGCGGAAACCCGGCGTCGAGAAGACGGCCCACGGCGGTCTCGAAGTCGCCCGCGCGGATCTTTTTGTCAATGCGCCGGTGAACCGAGAAATCGGAAGTTTCCAGTCCGATCCGGATGGTGCGGAACCCGGCCCGGCGCATGAGCCCGGCGGCCCTTTTGGTCACCTTTCCCGCGTGAACGGCGTTCGGCGTGTGAAATCTCAGGTTCAGGGGCGCCAGTGCCTCCAGGATCGGCGCCAGATGGTCATCGAATGCCACGAGGAGGGCGTCGTCGTAAAAGGCGATGTCGCGGATACCGAGGGATTCGTGCCAGTGGACGATTTCCGAAACGACCTCCGCGGGCTCCCTCCTGGACGGACGGGGATTCAGGAAAGGGCTGGCGCAGTACCGGCAGCGGTAGGGGCAGCCGGTGGACGTCATGATACAGACATAGTCCGGCCGGTGCAGGAGATCGAAGGCCGGGCGGACCGGGCGCTCATTCTCTTGCGGGGGGCCCGGCGGGAGGATTCCGTAATCCGCCAGGGCCGCGACAAGGGGTTCCGGGGCGCACCCGGTCAGGACCCGGTCCGCCCCAGAACGGGCCACGGCGTGCTCCGTGCACAACGTGGCATAGATGCCGCCCAGGATGACAGGGACCCCTGGATGGATCTTTCTGCATGCCCGGATCACGGCCGTCACCCCCGGGTACCAGTAGGTCATCAGGGAAGTGACGAGAATGGCGGCCGGTTTCCGGATGCGTCCCAGTTCCGCTTTCAGTACCCCTCTGCCCAGGCCGTACCGGCTGTACGGCCGGCGCATGCCTTCCAGGGGCGCCGGCGGCGGCACCCGCTTTCGCCAGTACTTGCCGGTCCCGTAGGCGCGGCGCACCGGCGGCCGGGCCGCCTTCTCGGCCGTCATGGCGGGATGATGGACATCCAGGCAGTCGATGAGACGGACCCCGAACCCCATCCGCCGTAGACGGGAGGCGACATGGAGCAATCCCAGGGGTTTGGACCAGAGATCGTAGGCCGCGAAGTCGTATATCCAGGGGTTGATCAGGATGAGTGAGGACATGATTTTTCCACTGTCCCGGCGGTGCGGGGAACAGCCGGTTTCGGGTTTTTTCCGGGAGGCGGACGGGCCATGAGGGCGATCGTGCAGAGGGTAAAAGAGGCGCGGGTTCAAGTCAAGGGGCGGGAAGTGGGCGCCATCGGCCCCGGCCTGCTCATCTTCCTGGGCGTGGGAAGGGATGATACCGCAAAGGACGGCGAGTACCTGGCCGGGAAGACCGTCAACCTGAGGATATTTCCCGATGAGAAGGGGCTGATGAACCGTTCCCTGGCGGACACGGGCGGTGCCGCCCTCGTGGTGTCCCAGTTCACGCTGTGGGGCGACTGCAGAAAGGGTCGGCGGCCCTCTTTTGCGCGGGCGGCCGGACCGGATCGGGCGAAGACCCTTTATGAACGCTTTATCCAATCCGTGAGAGACAGGGGGATCCCCGTGGCTACCGGCCAGTTCCAGGCCATGATGGACGTGTACCTGATCAACGACGGTCCGGTCACATTGATGCTGGACAGCGCCAGGGTCTTCTGATCGCCGGGGCGGTCAGTCCATGCCCAGTTCCTTTTCAAGGGTCCGGATCCGTTTTTCAACCTGGTCCCGTTCTCTCGGGTCGCGGATCCCCTCTTTGAGTCGCCTCCTGAGCCCCAGGAGTTCCATCGACTTTCGGTGATCCTGGCAATTGACTTTCATGAGATTCATCCTGAACGGGCCGGCGCCGGGACGCGGCCCGTTTTCTGAGCATTCATTATGAGTTGGAAAACCCTCTCCATGGGCCCGGCCCCGGGGCGGGACGATGACGGGTTTCCATACACAGGGAAAAAATGACCGGGATACCTTCAAACCGGCCGGCCGCCACTGGCCGTGACGCGTCCGCCGCAGGCGGGCCGGACCGGGATATTTCCGCAAAACAACGGAAGCGCACCGTTCGAAGGACACTGTTTCGGGGAGCCCTCTTTTTTCTGCCGGCCTTCTGCGCGCTGATCTGGTTCTTCCGGTCCCCCATCCTGACGTCTGTCGGAAACTACCTCGTGGTCAGCCGCCCGCTCCAAAGGGCCGATCTCATCGTATGCCTCATGGGCGTTCCCGTCCCTAGGGGACTTGAAGTCGCGGACCTCTATAAGGACGGGGTGGCTCCCTTCATTTTCGTGGGAAGGGAGGAGCCGCCCGAGGGGATCGAGATCCTGAAGGCCCGGGGGGCGCACTACCCGGAGCCGAGGGAACTGCTCATCACCATGCTGTGCGAACTGGGGATACCGGAGTCGGCCATCCTGACCACCGATAAAATCATGTCCAGCACCATTTCCGAGGCGCGGGTCATCCGGGAGGTGGCCCTGGAGCGGGGCTTCCGCTCCCTGTTGATCGTCACTTCCCCCTCCCACACGCGGCGGGCCTGGCGCACCTTCCGGAAGGTGTTCGGGAAGGACCGCATCACCCTCGGGATCGTGCCCACGCCGTACGCCCTTTTCAGACCTGATGACTGGTGGAAAAAACGGACATGCGCCAAGGAGGTGGTCATCGAGTACCAGAAGCTCCTGTTTTATATCCTGAGATATTCCCTCTGACCCCCTTATTTCGTCTTCATGGTGTATGAACCGTCCCAGTCTTCCGGCGGCGGGTTCTCCTTGAGGTCCCGGCACCGGTCGATATAGATCCGTGCGGCATACAGGTCCGGGTTCAGGTCGGCGGCCAATTCAAAGGTCCGCATGGCATCGTCCCATTTCCGCGCCTTGTACAGGGCCAGTCCTTCATGAAAATAGGAAATGGCCTGCGCCACCACGTCCGGGACCCGGCGGTGCGCGAGCAACTGGTAGATCCGCACCGGGAGCGTTTTCCCCTTGACCCGGACGCTGTCCACCTCCATGCAGACGAATTCGTCCTTTACCCACTCATAGGTGAACTCGCTGATGAGGATATTGGTGCGGTAGTTCTTGTTGGCGCCTTCCAGGCGGGACCCCAGGTTCACGGCATCTCCCATGACCGTGTAATCGAATCGCTGCTCGGATCCCATGTTTCCCACCATCATGGGCCCCGTGTTGATGCCGATGCCGATGTCCAGCGGTTTCTTTCCTTCTGCGATCCATTTTTCATTGAGCCTGCCCAGGGCCGCCATCATTTCAAGGGCCGAATGGCACGCGCTGGCCGCATGGTTCTGCTGTTCCAGGGGGGCGCCGTAGATGGCCATGATGGCGTCCCCCATGTACTTGTCGAGGGTCCCGTCGTACTTGAACACGATATCCGTCATCACGGTGAGGTATTCATTCAAGAGGCTGACCAGCTCTTCCGGCGTCAGGCCCTCGGAAATGGTGGTGAAGCCCCTGATATCGGAGAAAAGCACGGTAAGCTCTTTCTTGTCGCCCCCGAGTTTCAGGAGATCCGGGTGCTTGAGCATCTCGTTCACCACGGCGCTGGACACGTAGTAACTGAACGCCCCCTTGATCTTCTTCCGCTCCCGCTCCTCGGTGACATAGTGATACACGGTGAGGGCCGTGAAGGTGATCACAAGGGCCAGCAGGGGATAGACGATATTGATGGAAGCGCCTTCCGTCACGAACAGGGTCCGCGCCACCGCCAGGTGGAGAATGAAAAGGCCGGAAGCGAAGAACATGCCCTTGACCGCGCTCAGCCGCGGGATGAAGACTCCCGTCAGGAGGGCCAGGACGATTACGGCCAGCAGGTCGTAGATGCGGGTCCACCCCGGCTTGCTGAGAAACCTTTTTTCCAGCATGTTGTCGATGATCGTGGCATGGACTTCCATCCCGGGATAGACCGCGCTGAAAGGGGTTGTCCTCATGTCATAAAGGCCCACCGCTGTGGCGCCCACAAGGACGATCTTG
>CAZCVB010000112.1:0-4172 GCA_964501805.1 uncultured Desulfobacteraceae bacterium
CGCCGGCCCGGAATAAAAGCATCGGACCGAAAACGAGGAAACGGAGGAAGACATGGGCGATGATCTCAAGAAAATGTACCGGACGGTGATGGACGACCATTTCCCTTCCGAGATGACCATCACGTTCGGCGACCAGCGGCTGGTCTACCGGAAGCGGACCTGGAAAATCCGGGACGAAAAAAGCGGCGACCTCATCGAGAAAGGACTCCGCTACGGGGAAAACCCGGGCCAGGAGGCCGCGCTCTATGAACTGGTGAACGGGAACCTCGTGCTCGGCGACTGCCGGTTCCTGGACCCGGGACGGGGGCTGGTGTCCGCCATCACGGACGCGGACATGCTCCAGAGCGGAAAACATCCCGGAAAGATCAATCTGACGGACGTGGACAACGCCCTCAACATCATGAAATATCTCACCCGGGACCCGGCCGTGGTCATCGTCAAGCACAACAATCCCTGCGGGGTCGCCTACGGATCCACCCTTTCAAGCGCCTATGAAAAGGCCAACATGGCCGACCGGATCGCCGCCTTCGGCGGATGCGCCCTGTTCAACCGTCCGGTGGACCGGGACACGGCGGAGATGATCTCCCGCAATTACCTGGAAGTGGTGGTAGCCCCCGACTTTGAAGAAGGGACCGTGGAGATACTCTCCCAACGCGCCAACCTGAGAATCATCCGGATCGGCCGGATGGACCGGCTGTCGGAATACGCCGGGGCGCGCTTCGTGGACTTCAAGTCCCTGATGGACGGCGGGATCATTGTCCAGCAGTCGCCGCTCAACCGGATCGCCACCGCCGATGATTTCACCCCGGCCGTCACGGAGTTCGAGGGAAAGACCTACCGGATCGCGCGGACACCCACCGAGGAAGAATACGCGGACATGCTGTTCGGCTGGCAGGTGGAACAGGGGATCACCTCCAACTCGGTGATCTACGTCAAGGACGGGGTGACCGTGGGAATCGGCACCGGAGAGCAGGACCGGGTGGGCGTGGCGGAGATCGCCATTTTCAAGGCCTATACCAAGTACGCGGACGCCCTCTGTTTCAAGACATACGGCGAGCCCTACAAGGACCTGGAACTGGCCGTGAAGCGGGGAGAAAAGGACCGCGAACTCCTGGAGCGGATCGACGCGGAAACCCGGGAGGCGAAGGGCGGCCTCCAAGGCGCCGCCATGGTGTCGGACGCCTTTTTCCCGTTCAGGGACGGGGTGGACGTGGCCATCCGGGAGGGGATCCGCGCCATTGTTCAGCCGGGCGGATCGCTGCGGGACTTCGAGGCCATCGAGGCCTGCAACGAGGCGGACCCGCCGGTGACCATGGTGTTCACCGGCCAGCGGGCCTTCAAGCATTAACGGGGCGAGCCGCCTCAGAAAAGGCTCAATTGCCGGTGCGCCGGTTTCCTGGGTTTCCATGCCCGGCGGTCCAGGGGCCTCAGGAGGTCTCCGGGAATATCGTTCAGGAACGGGGAGGGATTCATTTCCAGGACCCGGCCGTTCAGGCCCCGGCGGGCCGCATGGGAGAGGATCAGCATGGAACGGGCCCGGGTCATGCCCACGTACAGGAGGCGCCGTTCCTCCATGTCGTCCCTGTCGCCGAACAGGGAACAGGGGATGAGGCGGTCCTCGCACCCGGTGATGAAAACCACCGGCCATTCCAGCCCCTTGGCCGCGTGAAGCGACATCAGCGCCACGCGGTCGCCCATGAGCATTTCGTGATCGATCCCCCTTTCCAGGGAAAGGGTGTCCAGGAACCCTGAAAGGTCCGCTTCAAAACCGGCCGCCAGTTCCCCGAGCCGCTGAAGGGCCGCATCGGCATCCTCCGGCAAATCGTCCAGTCCGTGGATTCTCACGGCCTCCCGGAGCAATTCCGAACACGCCGCCTCATCACTTTCATCCGTGCCCGCCCATTTGGGCCGCACCTCCCGGCCGGGATCGGGACGGCCGGCGCCCTTCAGCGACCGGTGATACATCCTTTCGTAATAGGGATTCTCCGGATACCGGAGGGCCTGGAAAAACCGCCACAGGATGTTGACCGGGTACCGGTCGATCAGCGGCGCGGACCCGGACCGGATAAACGGGATACCCGCCCGCCCCAGGGCCTCCTCCAGGGCGTCGCCCTGGGCGTTCAGCCGGAAAAGGACGCCCAGATCGCCGAACCCCAGGGAAAGCTCGCCCTCGTGGGAATCGACGCGGCCGCTGTCCAGGGAGAAATAGGTGGTGCCTCCCAGAAGCCGTTCCACCTGTTCCACGATCATCTCCGCCTCTTCCGCCGCGGTGCGGCACCGGGCGACGCGGATGGGCGGCCCGCCCGGGGTTTCACTCGCCAGCGGCGTTTTCCCGCCCATGAGGGCCGCGGCGCCGGAGAGAATCGTCCCGGTGGACCGGTAATTCCGTTTCAGCGTGACCGTTTCCGCGCCCGGAAAATCCCTTTCAAACCGGTAAAAAGACGTCACGTCCGCCCCGCGGAATCCGTAAATGGCCTGGTCCGGGTCCCCGATGACGAAAAGACGGGGTCCGCTCTCCTCTCTTTCATGGGGACTCCCGGCCGGAAAGACCAGCCGCCTGAGCAGGGCCGCCTGGACCGGGCTGGTGTCCTGGTATTCATCCACGAATATCCAGGGAAACCGGCCGGCCCAGTCCGCGGCGATCCCGGGGTGTTCCTGAAAAAGGCGCACGGTCTCCACCTCCAGATCGTCGAGATCCAGCATCCCCGCGGCCCGGAGCCGGGACTGGTATTCCCGGAACAGGGCCAGCCGTTCCGGGGACGCCCCGGGCGCCTCGGGGTGGAGCACGGCTTCCGCCTTTATCGACGGCAGCGCCTTCAGGAACCCGGAAACCGCGGAGATCCGCCCGCCGCCCCCGGAAAGGACCTCCGTTGCCAGGTGCCGGGCGTCGGCCTCCGGGCAAAGGGCGAAGTCCGGGGGGAGTCCTGCAAGGCGCCCGTCCCGCCGCAGGACCTCCAGGCAGAAACCGTGAAAGGTAAAGACATGGACCGGGACCCGGTCTCCGTCTCCCGTGAGTATGGAGATCCGCTGGGCCATCTCTTTTGCCGCCTTCCGGGTAAAGGTCAGGGCGAGTATCCGCCCGGGTTCGGCCCGGCCCGAACGGAGCAGGTACGCGATCCGGTGGGTGAGGGTCAGGGTCTTCCCGGTTCCCGGACCGGCCACCACCAGGAGATGGCCCTCCGCGTGGCACACCGCGGACCGCTGCTCCGGGTTCAGGGGGTCCAGGATCGGATCCGCCGGACCCTTCTTCTTCCCCCTGCCGGGACGGACCGCGGGAGGCATGGAGGCCGCATCACCGTCCGGAGGCGGGACGCTTCCCTTTCCTGCGCGGGCGCGCCGTCTCCCGGATCGCGCCCCGGGGATCCGCTCCCGTGAGAACAGGGCCAGCTGGCCGCTCACGGCGTCTTTTTCAGCGTCATCGAACAGCCGGATAACCCCGTATTCCCCGTCATACCCCTCCTGCCGGATCACCCGCCCTTCCCGCATCCGGCGAACCGCCTCCGCCAGGAGGGGACCTCCCTCCGCCTCGATCTGCGGCAGGGGGGCCAGCATCAGGATCTCCAGTTCCGGCCCGATGCCTGAAAGGATCTTTTCATAGAGCGCGGCGACCTTTTTGGTGGCCGCGCCGCATCCCAACAGTTCGGCAAGGACCTCCGGCAGGGGGACGAGGCTGAAAAAATCCCGGGTGATCACCGGGGTGGCCCGGTCCGCCAGGGCATGGACCCGGCTGAGGACGCCCACGGTCACGGGCCGGCCGCACACCGGGCAGCGCCCGCCCAGCTCCCGGGTCTGTTCCGGGAGGAGCCGCACCCCGCACTTCCGGTGGCCGTCCAGGTGATACTTCCCTTCTTCGGGATAGAATTCGATGGTGCCGCCGAAGCCGGTGCCGTCCCGCATGGCGCGGATCATATGATCGTAGTCGGGCTCGGTATCGAAGAGATTGGCCTCGCGGCCCAGCTTGGCCGGAGAATGGGCGTCGGAGTTGGAAACCAGGGTGTACCTGTCGAGCCCGGAGAGGAGCCGGTTCATGGGGGGATCGGACGAGAGGCCGGTCTCCAGGGCATGGATGTGGGGCGTCAGGTCCCCGAAACACGCCTCCAGGGAATCGAACCCGGACTTGGAACCGAACACGGAGAACCACGGGGTCCAGATATGGGCGGGGATGAAAAAGG
>CAZCVB010000112.1:4272-7620 GCA_964501805.1 uncultured Desulfobacteraceae bacterium
TTCTGGGCCCACAGGGCCAGGTGTTCGGGATCCAGCGTCCGGGACGTGGCCCTTGAAAAATGAGAATGGATGTGAAGGTCGGCGATAAATTTCATGGGGCATTAGAAAACACCATTCCGCAACCGGTGTCAACCGCTCTTCCGCGGGCGCCGGTCCCCCCTTCCCGCAGGAATCGATATTTTTCCTTGCCTATTGCCCCGTTGCTCGGTCATACTTGGCATTTATCCATAAATGGCCGGTTTTCACAATTTCGGCGCACGACTAAATTTCTCATTTATGGATGGACGCTGCCTGAAATATTGCAGCGGGATCCCGTGATACCGCATGGGGAACACCCCCCGGACGGGCATGAACAACCTGCTGCGGTGCATCGGCCTTCTGAAGAACAAGGCGGTGGTGTCCACTTGACGTCGCACTGACGGACGATGGGTCCTTCACGGGATTCATACCGGCTGGCCGCCGCCCTCGGGGAAACGGCGGCGCCCGCCGGCGCGACGGAACGGGTGAATCCATGCCGGGACGAAACAGGCACAAGGTCATCCACATCATCACCCGGCTGGACCGGGGCGGCTCCGCGGAAAACACGCTGCGCACCTGCCGGGGACTCGCCGGACGGTTCGATCTCCTGCTGGTACACGGCCTTTCACTTGAATCGCGCATGACGTCTGCGGAAAAGGCCTCGGTGGACCGACGCATCCGGGCGGCCCGGGCCGCGGGCGTGCGGGTCATGGCCCTTCCTTCCCTGGTTCGCAGAATATCCCCTCTTTCGGATCTTCGGGCACTCGTTTCCCTCTGGACGCTGATCCGCCGGGAAAGGCCGTCCCTGGTGCACACCCATACCTCGAAAGCCGGGATCCTGGGACGCCTGGCCGCATGGTTCGCCCGGGTGCCCTTCATCGTCCACACCCCCCACGGCCACGTGTTCTACGGTCACTTCGGCCGCCTGGTCTCCAGGTGCTTTCTTGTGGCGGAAAGGGCCGCCGCCCGCATCACGGACCGTATGGTGGCCCTCACGGAGGCGGAAAAACGGGACTATATTTCATATTCCGTCCTGCCTGAAAAACGGATCATCACCATCCACAGCGGTGTGGACCTGGCGCCGTTCCTGTCCGTCCGGGTGAACCGGGACGCCATGATGCGGTCCCTGGGGCTGAACCCGGCGGATCTCGTGGTGGGAACCGTCGGATGGCTGCTTCCCATCAAGGGGCCGGACATCCTGCTCCGGGCCATGGCCCTTGTGTGGCCTGAATTTCCGCGTGTCAGCCTGGTCTTCGTGGGAAAAGGCGACATGGAAGGAGAACTGAAACAGGCGGCGATTCGAATGGGGGTCGCCGGGAAGGTGGTTTTTCCGGGCTGGCGGGACGACATTCCGGAGATCCTGCAGGTGCTGGATGTCTTTGTCCTCGCCTCCCTGAATGAAGGAATGGGGCGGGTCATCGTGGAGGCCATGGCCTCGGGAAAACCGGTGGTTGCCAGCCGGGCGGGGGGCATCCAGGACCTGGTCCGGGAGGGTGAAACCGGCTTCCTTTCGGCCCCGGGCCACGCCGGGGAACTGGCCGCCCACATCCTGAGACTGCTGAAGGATCCGGAACTGCGGCGCCGCATGGGGGAGGCGGGCAGGCGCACGGCCCGTGAATTCAGCGCGGAGAAAATGGTGGAAAAAACAGAGGCCCTTTACACCGCCCTCCTTGGCGGCGCCGGGACCCGGGAGAGGTGAACGAATGGCCCGCCTCCGATGGATACTTCCGGTTCTCGCCGTTACATTCCTCGCGGCCCTTCCGGCCCGCGGCGCCGGGTACCGCCCGGTCGCCGGGCTGATCGACCTGAGGACCCGGTTCAGCGACGGGCAACTGGACCCGGAATCCCTGGCGCGCCTGGCGAGAAAACGGGGCTTTCGCGTCCTTTTCATCAATGATCACGACCGGATGGCCATGGAATACGGCATCCCCCCATTGCGGCACCTGATCCGCAAACGGGTGGAACGCAACTCCATCAACAAGGGAGGGGCCGCCGCCTATCTCTCCGCCCTCCGGCGGGTGGCGGAGAAACACCCGGACATGGTAATTATCCCGGGCTCGGAAACCGCCCCCTTTTATTACTGGACCGGCTCGTATCTGAAAGGCACCCTCACGGCGCACGACCACGAGAAGCGGCTCCTCGTTATCGGCCTGGAACGTCCCGAAGACTACCGGGATCTTCCCATCCTGCACAACGGATTTTCAACGCGTTATGTCACGGCCGCGCTTCCCTTCCTGTTGATGTTCCTGGCGGCCTTTCTTCTGGGAATCGCCCTGCTCCGGGGCCGCGGGAGGGCACGGGCGTCCGGGATCGTCCTGTGCGTCCTCTCGCTCCTGTTCATGATCAACACGGATCCCTTCAGGAGTTCCCCTTTTGACCCGTACCACGGAGACCGGGGAATCGCGCCTTATCAGTTGCTGATCGACTATGTGAATGCCCGGGGGGGGCTGGTCTTCTGGAATTACCCGGAAACCCGGTCCGGGAGACGGAAGATGGGGCCCATTTTCGTGGACACGCCGCCCCATCCCGGGGTACTGGCCCAGTCCCGGGGATATACGGGATTCGCCGCGCTCTACGGGGACACCATCAGCGTCACTGAACCCGGAAACCTATGGGACTGGATCCTCATGGAATACTGCAACGGCCAGAGGGCGCGCCCGGTGTGGGGCATCTCCACGGCCGATTTTCACGGGGACGGGGAATCCGGGGAAAAGCTGGGGAACTTCGTCACGGTCTTCTGGGTCCCCGAACTGTCGAAACAGGCGATTCTCTTTGCCATGCGACACGGAAGGATGTATGCTTGCAGGGGAAAATATCCCCAGAGGATCATCCTGGACGCCTTTTCGGTCTCAGGACCCGGGTGCGTCACCCCGGCCATATCCGGGGAGGAGATCGGGCTGCGGGGCGACCCGGTCATTCATATCTCGCTTTCATCAAAGATCCCCGCGAAAAAACCGGTCCGGGTCCGCTTGATCCGGTCCGGCGAGGTGATCCAGGCGTTCCGGGCCACCCTTCCCATGGTCATCGACTACCGGGACGCCGCTTACAGGCCGGGCCGGAAGATCTATTACCGGATCGACGTCCGGGGCGACGGGGCGCTGGTTTCCAACCCCGTTTTCGTGACGTTCCGGCCGCCTGGTCGTCCCACCTGAAACCGGGCACCAGCGGCATCCGGATGCGCTGTCCGGAGATAAAAACTCACAAGGGAGGCGAACCGATGGAAAAAGAAGGCCTGGGTCGATTGTTCCTGCGGCAGACGGTAACGGCGGTTCCCTGGGGGATTATTTTCCTGCTGGTATTTTTTGCCGCCGCGGCCGCTATGAAGCAGCA
>CAZCVB010000113.1:0-7552 GCA_964501805.1 uncultured Desulfobacteraceae bacterium
TGGCGATTTTTCCGGACACCCGTGATGTTCACTGGGCCGATTTTTCAAGGTTCGATGAGCTGATCCGGGCAGGGATGGAGGCCACCAGGGAAAGCCTGCCCCGCCTGAAGGCGGCGATCCGGAAGCGGCGGCCCTGGTATCGCCGTATCGTGTGAGGGGGTGCGCTCCGGGCGCCCGCCGGGAGGGGAGAGATGCGAATGAATGAACAATCCATGATGGATTCATATTTCTACGCGCTCAACCGCGTGATCGACGTGATCTACAGGGAGGAAGAAGACCTGGGAGACATCCTCCATTTCATCGTTTCCCTGGCCACCGAACTGACGGGCGCGCGGGGAAGCACGATCCGGGTCCTGGAACAGGGAAATTTTGACCTGAGCGTGGTCTCCAGTTACGGCCTGAGCCGCGAGTACCTCGCCTCGGGCGCCATCGATTTCGGCCGGAGCGTGACCGAGATCATGGAGGGGGACACCATTGTCATCAACGATTTTGCGTCCGACCCGAGGATAAAAAACCGGGCGGCCGCACAACGGGAGGGGCTACGTTCCGTGATCGGCATCCCTTTCACGGTCAATGAAACCACTTACAGCATCCTGAGGGTCTATTTCACTTCCAGGAAGGTGCCCACCCAGGAGGAAATGGAACTGCTCAACAGCCTCGGGAAACTGAGCTGTATCGCCATCGAGCGTGCCGCCGTCAACAAAACCCGGGGGACGTGAAAGGATCTTTCAGCGCACGACGCATTCCTTCACCATGGGGGCGGCGATGGATCTGAGGCGCATCATCTCGGCCCTTTCAAGCAGGGGAGACCTGCCGGCGAAGAACTCGGGATGGAGGATCTCCCGCTCGTGAAATGCCTGGAGCGCGTAGCGCATGGCCCCCCGGATGAGCCGGGCGATATGCTCCACGACCTGGCCGTCCACCAGCGGTTTCACGCACGTGGTCCTGAACTCGTAGGCCACGCCCGACGACATGATGGCGCGGATGCTTTCAAGGAGGCGGCGGGGATTGAATCCCTGCTCGATGAAGGCCGGGTATTTCTCCGGTTCGGTCTTGATGTCCATGGCGATGTAATCAATAAGGCCCTCTCCCAGGAGCCTCCGGATGACGCCCGGCCGGCTCCCGTTGGTATCCAGTTTCACGGGGTATCCCATCTCCCGGATCCGTTTGCACACCGCGAAGATCCCTTCCTGAAGCGTCGGCTCTCCCCCGGAGATGACCACGCCGTCGAGAAGCCCTTTCCGCTTTTCGAGAAACTCGAATATCTCCGGTTCCCGGACGCCGTCGCCCCGGGCCGGGCATCCCCTTGCCAGTTCCGGATTGTGGCAGTAGGGGCAGTCGAAGTTGCATCCCGAGAGGAAAAGGACGCAGCTCACTTTCCCCGGATAGTCGATGAGGGAACTTTTCTGAAGACCGCCGATATACATTAGAACCGCTTCTCCGGCGTACCGGTCACGCCACTTTGAACGTCCTGCGCATGGAGAACTCCGCCCGTTTTCCCGTGTTCCACTGTTTTACCGGTCTCAGGTACCCCACCACCCGCGAGTAGACCTCGGTCTCCGCGTCGCAATGGGGGCATCTTTCCTGTTCGCCGTTCAGGTAGCCGTGGGACGGACACACGCTGAAGGTGGGGGTCAGCGTGAAGTAGGGGAGGCGGAAACGGCCCACCACTTTCCGGACCAGACCTTTTACGGCCTCCGTGTCCGTGACCTGCTCCCCGAGGTAGATGTGCAGCACCGTCCCGCCCGTGTAAGTGGTCTGGAGTTCATCCTGGAGCATGAGGGTTTCAAAGATGTCGTCCGTGTAGTTTACGGGGAGCTGGGTGGAATTGGTGTAAAAGGGGGCGGCCCCGGCCCGGCAGGCGTCCTCGTTTGCGCAGCGGATGTGGGGGAATTTCTTCTTGTCGATCATGGCGAGACGGTACGATGTCCCCTCCGCGGGCGTGGCTTCCAGGTTGTAGATATCCCCTGTTTCATCCTGGATATCGGCCAGCAGGTCCCGGATGAACCGCATCACCCTGAGTGAAAACGCCCGCCCGGTCTCATCCGCGATGTCCGTGTCCAGGAAATTGAGACAGGCCTCGTTCATGCCGATGATGCCGATGGTGGAGAAGTGGTTCTTCCAGTAAAGACCGGTGCCCGCTTTGATGTCTCTCAGGTAGAAACTCGAATAGGGATAGAGATTTTTATCCGTGAATTTTTCAAGGACCTTCCGCTTGATGCTTAGACTCTCGGCGGCCAGGCGGACCCGCCGCTCCAGTCGCCCGAAAAAGTCCGTTTCGGTGGCGGCCAGGTAGCCGATCCGCGGCAGGTTGATGGTCACCACGCCGATGGACCCGGTAAGGGGATTGGCCCCGAACAGGCCGCCGCCCCGTTTGAGCAGTTCACGGTTGTCCAGGCGCAGGCGGCAGCACATGGAACGGGCGTCTTCGGGCGACATGTCCGAGTTGACGAAGTTGGAGAAATAGGGAATCCCGTATTTCCCGGTCATCTTCCATATCATTTCCAGGTTCGGGTTGTCCCAGTCGAAATCCCGGGTGATGTTGTAGGTGGGGATGGGAAAGGTGAAGACGCGGCCTTTGGCGTCGCCCTCCATCATCACCTCGGCGAAGGCCCGGTTGATCAGGTCCATCTCCGGCTGAAATTCCCCGTAGGTCTCCTTCTGTTCCTCTCCCCCGATGATGATGCGGTCATGGGCCAGGATACCCGGGACACAGAGATCCATGGTAATGTTGGTGAAAGGGGTCTGGAAACCCACGCGGGTCGGGATATTGATGTTGAAGACAAACTCCTGGAGCGCCTGTTTCACCTCCGGATAACCCAGGCCGTCGTGACGGACGAACGGGGCCAGCAGGGTGTCGAAACTGGAGATGGCCTGGGCCCCCGCCGCTTCGCCCTGTAAGGTATAGAAAAAATTCACGATCTGTCCCAGGGCCGAGCGCAGGTGCCTGGGCGGCGCGCTTTCCACCTTTCCCCGGACCCCCTTGAATCCCTGCCTGAGCAGGTCCTTGAGATCCCAGCCCACGCAGTAGACCGAAAGCAGGCTCAGGTCGTGGATATGAAAATCCCCGTCCCGGTGGGCCTGGCGGATCAGGGGCGGATAGATGCGGCTGAGCCAGTATTCGGCGGTCACGTCGGATGAAATGTAGTTGTTCAGCCCCTGAAGGGAGTAACACATATTGCTGTTTTCGTTCACCTTCCAGTCGAGTTTTTCAATGTAGTGCTCCACCAGGTCGATGCTGGCCCGGGCCGCGATGTTCCGGATCTGGGTGTGCTGGTCCCGGTAGAGGATATACGCCTTGGCGGTCCTGTGAAACGGTGAATCCAGGAGGACCCGCTCCACCACGTCCTGGATCTCCTCCACCTCGGGGACGGCGCCCAGGCCCAGTTCGTGGGCCAGGGTGAGCACCCGCAGGGTGAGTTTCCGGGCCTCCCTTTCCTCGAATTCGCCGGTGGCCCGGCCGGCCCTGGCAACGGCCGATGTGATCTTGGAGGAATCAAACGGCATGATCCTCCCGTCACGTTTCTTGATCTGTTCGAACATGTGTGCCTCCTCTTCAGGACCCCGCATGGGCCGGCAAAGAAGAATCCCGGGTGGTTGAAAAAAGCAAGACAGGAATTTCGATCCAGTTTCAAAAAGGTTTACGGAAGTGTGAAAGAAACGCGTGAAACGCCGCTTCCCGCCCGACGGGAATTCCGGTTGCGGGTAGCCGACGATTTTGTTGATTATCACAATATATTGGGGCGTGTCAATAGGTAAATGGCATATATGGATATTTTCTTGCAGAAAATAAATGGGAAAAGAGAGGGGGCCCCGGGCGTCCCCGGGGGCCGGGAGGCCCCCCTGCGGAGCGGAATTTCCAGCGGTCTTCCCGCAGGGGCGGCGGTCCCGTTTCGGGCGTTTCGCTAAAATCGCCCCAGTATCCTCCGGCCGATGATTATTTTTTCCACCTCCTTGGTGCCTTCGTAGATCTCCAGGACCTTGGCGGCCCGGTAGAACCGCTCCACGTGGTGATCGTCCATGTAACCGTATCCGCCATGGAGCTGCAGGGCCTCGTCCACCACCTCAACGGCGGTGCGCCCGGCGTTCATCTTGGACATGGCCACCACGGTGGTGTCCACCTTTCCCTGATCCAGCAGGGAACAGGCCTTGTACATGAGGGTCCGGGCCAGTTCCACCTTGGTGGCCATCTCCGCGATCTTGAACTGCGTGGCCTGGAAGCTGGCGATTTTCCGGCCGAACTGCTCCCGGGTCTTGACATGTCTGACGGCCATGTCCAGGGCGCCCTGCGCGAGACCCACGCCGTGGGCCGAGACATAGGCCCGGGAGCGATCGAAAAACTGCATCAGCTGCGGGAACCCCTCTCCCCGGACGCCCACCAGGTTGTCCTTCGGCACCCGTACATCCGAAAAGAAGATATTGGCGGTGTCCGAGGCCCGGATTCCCATTTTTCCCATGATTTTGTCCGCGTCATAGCCGGGGCGGTCCGTCTCCACCACGATGATGCTGTGGCGTTTTCCCCTGGAAGGCGCGTCCGGGTCGGTTACGCAGAAGACCAGCATGAAGTCGGCGATGCTGCCGTTGCCGATCATGACCTTGCTGCCGTTGATGATCCACTCATCTCCGTCGAGCACGGCACTGGTGGTCCCGGCCCCGGCGTCGCTCCCGGCGTCCGGTTCCGTGATGGAGAAACCCATGATGGCGTCCCCCCGGACCAGGGGCGGGAGATATTTTTGTTTCTGCTCCTCGGTTCCGAACATGAGGAACTCTTCGGATCCGAAGGTCAGCGAGCAGAACTCCTGCCCGATACCCGGATCCACGCGCCAGAATTCTTCCATGATGATGGCATGTTCGAGGAATCCGAGTCCCATGCCCCCGTAGGCCTCGTCGATAAATGCGCCCACAAACCCCAGTTCCGCACCCTTTTTCAGGAGATCCCTGGGGACCTCCTCGTTGGCGTCGCACTCCAGCGCGATGTCCTGGAATTCTCCCTCGGCAAACTCACGGGCCGCCATCCGGATATCTTTCTGCTCCTTGCTGAGTTCAAAGTCCATCTGTCCGTCCTTTCTTTCTCCTTGGGTATGAAATTATGGATATGCAAGTCTGAAGGCCGTGTCCCGCGCCTACACCGCACCCCATGCATCGCCTTTTTTCCGGGCTTCGTGCTGCTTTCGGTACCGGTCCCGTAATTCGCGCCTCAGGACTTTATACCCGCCGCCCATGGTGGGCATCTCCGAGAATTCGATGAAATCCACGGACTTCGGCTTCTTGTATGAGGCCATGCGTTCCTTGGCGAAGTCGATGAGTTCCTGTTCCGTCACCTCGGCCCCTTCCTTGGGAACCACCACCGCCTTGACCGCTTCTCCCCATTTTTCGTCCGGCACCCCGATTACGCATACCATGTGTACGGCGGGATGGGCGGAGAGCACGTCCTCCACCTCCCTTGGATAGACATTGAGTCCGCCGGTGACGATCATGTCTTTTTTCCGGTCGATCACGTAATAAAAACCATCCTCATCCACCTGGACGATATCTCCCGAATACCACCAGCCGTCCCTGAAATCAGGCGCATCCGGCTTTTTCCAGTATTGCGCCGCCACGGCGTCACCCCGTATGGCCAGTTCCCCGATACCTCCCGGCCCCACTTCGTTGCCGTCGTCGTCCACCACCTTCGCCTGGTAACCCAGACACGCCTTTCCGATGGCGGTCAATCGCTTTGACGCAGGACCCTCCACGCTCACCTCCTGGGGCCGGAGCACCGTGCCCAGGAGGGCCGTTTCCGTGGTTCCGTATAGCTGAACGAATTTTTCCCCGAGATACTCGGCGCCTTCCTTCAAGAGTTCGGCGGAGATGGGGGCGGCGGACGTGAACCAGCTTTCCATGTGGGAAAAATCGGTTTTTTTCGCGTCCGGATGACGGATCATGTTGGCCAGCAGGGTGGGGCTGAACTGGGTGAAGGTGATCTTTTCCCGGGTAATCAGTTCAAGCGCCTTATCCGGCCGGGGGTCCGTCAGGACCATGGAGCATCCCCGTACCACGGAGGCGATGGAGAGCCCGGTCCCGCCGGATGTGTGCATGGGCATCAGGAGGAGCCACCGGGTATAGGGATGGATGCCCAGCTCGGCGGCCCAGACCATGGCGCTGAATGTCCAGTTCCGGTGGGTCAGCGGAGCGCCCTTGGGCCGGCCCGTGGTGCCGCTGGTGTAGATGAGGGTGGCGATGTCGTCTTCGTGGACCTCCACAGAGGGTTCATGGGGCGCGCCTTCATCCACCAGGGTCTGGAAATCGTATTCGCACGGCCGGTCGCCGCCGATGCCGATAAAAAAACGCACTGTTTCAAGCCTGTCCCGGATGGGTGCGATCTTGCTCTCATAGATGTCCGCATCCACGATATAGGCCCTGGCGCCGCTGTTTTCCACCTGGAAGGCGATCTCGTCCGCCATGAAGGACCTGTCGATGGGAGCGATGGCCATGCCGGCCTTTGTGATGCCGAAAATCGACAGGAAATGCCCGATGCCGGTGCCCGTCTGAACGGCCACCCGGTCTCCTTTTTTCAGGCCCAGTTTCAGGAGACTGTTGGCCAGCCGGTTGGCGGCATCAAACAGTTCTCTGTAGGTATAGCCGAATCCTCGCGGGAAATACTTGCCGTATTCGTCTCTTACGGCCGGTTTGTCAGGATAGTTTCCCGCGCACCTTTTCAATGCATCTCCGATAATCATGGCGTTTCCTCCTTTCACCACAAAAATGGTCAGAAAATCCTGACCCTTGATATATCAAGCCGCAGGCTGCATCTCAGACAGCGATTGGCCTCCTTCACGGCGCTTTCCTCATCAAATCCCTTGTCCACCGGATCAAAACCCCTGCAGCGATCCGGGACAGGCATCGTTTCAATGGGGCTTCTCTTCGCACTGAAGAAATGCGCGTCCTGGTCCAGGAACGGCGGGATCGGGCACCCGGAAATCTTTTGGTGGATCAGGCCGGTTCCTCCCAAACTGGCATCAATGGCCCTCGCCGCCCGGATCCCCATGGCAATGGCCTCTGTCACGGTCCCCGGACCGGTGACCATGTCCCCGGCGGCGAAGACCCCCTTTCGGGACGTCAGACCGGTCTCCGGATTCACCTTGATCCTCTGTTTTTTGTCGGTTGCCAGTTCGAACCCGGCCGGAATTTCAGGATGTTGCCCGATGGCAACAATAACCCGATCCATGTCCCTGTGAAATTCAGAACCCCTGACCGGGAAGGCCCGGGGTCTACCCGTTCGGTCCTTTCCTCTCAGGCGGGTCCTCAAGAAGTGAATCCTGATAAGGTCCTCCGATGGGGTGATCCGGACGGGCATGGCCAGGAATTCAAATTTAACGCCTTCTTCCCGGGCCTGTTCGATTTCAATGGGATCTGCGGGCATTTCATTTTGTGATCGGCGATAAAAGAGGGTCACCTCCCGGGCCTTGCAACGGATGGCGGTCCTTGCCGCATCCAGGGCCACGCTTCCGCCGCCGATTACGGCGATTTGCCCCCCTATCACCGGCGGCGATCCAAGGTTGACGTCCCGCAG
>CAZCVB010000114.1:0-7539 GCA_964501805.1 uncultured Desulfobacteraceae bacterium
CTTCCCGTTCTCCCGGAGATCCACTCGGGACGGCCGCGCTTTCCTTCCGCTCCGGACCTCCCGGCAAGTCGCGTCCGGAAAACCCGCCCATCCCTCGTTGTCCGACAACCACAGTCCTCCCCCGCCCTTTACGCCCCACCAGAGAAAACCCGGGAGCTTCCATGAAAAAATTTCCGGCCGATGGTTGCGATAATCTTTCTCAACCGGTCGCCGCATAAAGGCCGCAGGGGCCGGGTGTTGTTTTTAAACGGTCATGCCGATGGCTTGCGAAAGTCACGGCAGTGGGCGCGGGGAAGGGACGGCTTCGTTTAGACGAACAGGAACGGTCATTTCCGGCAAGTCCCTTCCACGGGTCCACGTTCGATTACGAAGGATTATGAGCGTTTAAAAACAATGCGCGGCTCCGGAGGCCGGCTGCAATTCTCCGCAACGGGGAAAACCCGGGGAGTTCTTGGCAAACTCCCGATAAATGGCGCCGCTCATGATCGACCCTCTTCGAGCAGCCAGTCAACCGCCTCCGGGAAGTTCCCCGCGATATGCACGGGTTTGTAGGGAGAGCCGGGCAACACGTATTCCCTGTCACCGAGGCCGTATCCGGTCAGGACCAGGATCCCTTTCAAACCGGCGCGGTGCGCCAGTTCCATGTCGGTCACCCGGTCCCCGATCACATACGAATGGACAAGGTCGATGTCAAACCGCTCACAGGCCTGCTCGATCAGACCGGTCCCGGGTTTCCGGCAGCGGCAATGAATACCGAACTCCTTTACGGCGCCCCCGGGGTAATGGGGACAAAAAAAGATCCCGTCGATCACCGCCCCCCGTTCCTCCAGAAGCGCCCTCATGTGGTCATGCACCCTGTTGACCAGTTCCAGGGGGAAATAGCCCCGGGCCACCCCCGACTGGTTCGAGACAACGATGGTCCGGTACCGCGCCCGGTTCAGACGGCGGATCGCGTCGGCGGTCCCCGGCAGGAGAACGAACCGGCTGATATGATTGATATATCCCATCTGTTCGTTCAGGGTACCGTCCCGATCCACAAAAACCGCCGGCCGCTTCATGGCGTCTCTCCCCTGATCTCTTCCATGGCCTGCCACACCTCTTCGGGGCCGATGGATACCAGGCATTGGTAATCCCCGGGACATTCCCGCTGCAAACAGGGGGCGCACGGGGTATCGTGCATGACGATCCGGGTCCTGGGGCCGCGCGGGCCGGTGGCCTTCGGGTCGGTTGAACCGAAAACGGCCACGGTGGGCACCCCCAGGGCGGCCGCCACATGCATGAGTCCCGAGTCATTGGTCACAAAAAGACCGCATCTTTCAATGACGGCCACTGCCACGGCAAGGGATGTCCGGCCGCACAGGTTGACGGCGCGGTTTTGCATGGCGCTGCACACCCGGCCGCAGACGGACGCCTCCTTTTCGCTGCCCATCACCAGTATGCCGGCGCCCCATCGCCCGGCGGCCCAGTCTCCGATCCGCGCGAACCGCTCCGCCGGCCATCTCTTGGCCCGGCCGAACATGGCCCCCGGGCTGAGCCCCACCAGCAACGCCCCCTCCGCGACACCGCAGTCGGCCAGGAGCCGCCGGGCCTCCCGCCGGGCCCCGGGGGCCGCATGGAGGACCGGATCACGGTCCGTCGCCGCCCATCCCGCGGCGCGGAGAATGGAGAGGTAATACCCCACCTGATGCCCCTCCAACACCGCCCTGTCCCTTGCGACACGGTGCGTCAGCAGGCACCCTCTCCCGTCCGTGTTGTATCCAAGCCGCAATTTCACACCCCCCAGCCGGGCCAGGAACGCCGCCTCGAATGCGTTCTGGAAAAGGACCGCCAGGTCAAAACGCCGATTTCGGATCTTTCCGGCCACGCGAAGGTACTCACGAAAATCGGCCGGAAACCGGCCCGGTTTTTCAATGGATATGACCCGGTCCACGGCCGGATGGTTTTCAAGAAGCGGGAGGATCCAGCGTTTTCCCAGCACGGTGATTTCGCCGTCCGGAAAGTTTTCCCTGACCGCCTCAAGGGCCGGAAGGGTCATCACCGTGTCCCCCACCCAGTTGGTGGCGCGCACCAGTATGCGGCGGATGCCCGACTTCTGTATCGGCGTTTTACAGAACACTCTCGACACTCCCTGGTCCCGGCGCCCCTGCCGCCTTCTCGATGCGCTCCCGTACCATGGTGAAAAACGCGTCCCTTCCGGACACCAGTTCAAGCCGGATGGAAAGGTATCCCGCACAGGAGATGTCCATTACAAACCGGGACACCCGGGGCCAGTCCTTTTCCGTGGTGAGCAGGTATTCACCGCCCTTTGCCTTCATCTCCCGGATCAGGTCCCGGATTTCGCCGGCCCGGTACCGATGATGATCCCTGAAGCCTCTGAAACAGGCCACGTCCGCCCCCAGCCCTTCCAGAGACTCCCGGAAGGCGTCGGGATCGGCAATGCCGGCAAATGCCGCCACGCGCCTGCCCTTCAAAAAGCCGGGGGCCTGCACCTTGCCGGTTCGGGGAAAACACAGTCCGCGGGGCAGGTGATCCGAGCGGAACACCGGTTTTGACGGGAACATCCCGGCCAGGAGACGGTGGGTCTTCTCCGCGGCGGTTTCTTTACCGCAGCGGGTGATCACACAGGCGTCCGCGCGGCGGATCCGCCTCACCGGCTCCCGCAACGGACCCCACGGCAGGAGCCGGCCGTTGCCGAAGGGGTGGGCGGCGTCCACCAATACCACGTCCACGTCCCGTTCCAGTTCCATGTGCTGAAATCCGTCGTCCAGGATAAAGAGATCACACCCGAACCGCTCCCCGGCATACCGTGCGGCCAGGACCCGCTTTTTTGACACGACCACAGGCACCCCGTCAAGGGCGTTTGCCAGCAGCCACGGTTCATCCCCGCAGGCCCCCGCATCGGCCTTGATCCCCTGCCCGTCCGAGACCTCCATGACCTTGTCCCCGTGCCGGCCCCCGTATCCCCTTGACAGGACTGCGGGCCGATAGCCCGTCTGGCGGCACCATTCGGCCAGCATGATCACGAAAGGCGTCTTTCCGGTCCCCCCCACCGTCACGTTGCCCACGCTGATCACCGGCCCCGGCGCCCGGTGTCTCCTGAAAAGACCCGAGCGAAAGCCCCACAGGCGAAGACGCACCCCCACACCGTAACCGGCGGAACACAGGGCCAGGAGCGGCGTCACCGGCCGGAAGGTGGTATCCCGGTGGATCCGGGTCCAGTCCTGTTCAAGGAATCCCGCCAAAAGTCCTCCCTGTCCCGCTGTGGTCGCGCGCGGGGGTCTCCGCCAGGAGTGTATCAATGGCATTGAGCACCCTGTCCATGGCCCCGCGATTCTCTTCCATGAACCTTCTGGCCCGTCCGCCCATCCGTTTCCGGGCCGCGCCGTCTTCGAGGAGGGCCTTCAGGGTCCGGTACAGGGCCGCGCCGTCGGCCACCCTTATCCCCCCTCCGGCCGCTTCCAGGGACCGGGACATGGAGACGAAGTTGTGGGTGTGGGGGCCGAAGACGACCGGGCAGCCGAAACCGGCCGGCTCCAGCAGATTATGCCCGCCGAAGGGCACCAGGCTTCCCCCCACGAAAGCGACATGGGCAAGCCCGTAAACCCGATCCAGTTCCCCCAGGGTATCAAGGACCAGCACATCATGGGACGCGCCCCTTTCCTCCCGGTCCCCGGTCCTGAGCGCGGGCCGGAGACCCATCTCCCGGGCCGTTGCCGCGATCTCCCGGGAACGCGCTACCTGCCGGGGCGCGAGAACCAGGCGCAACGCCGGGAACGCGGACATGAGCCGTTTGAAAGTTCCGAGGACCGCTTCCTCCTCTCCCGGGTGGGTGCTTCCCGCCACCCAGATCACATGATCCGGAGAAAATCCCAGCGCGCCCAGCCATTCCACACGCTCCGATTCCCCCATGGGCGGTATCTCACGGTCGAATTTGATGTTTCCGGCGGTCACCACCTTCTCCGGGGGAACGCCCACGGCCAGGAGCCTTTCCGTGTCCAGAGCCGACTGCGTGAGACACAGCGACAGCGGATCGAACATCTTCCGGGAAATACAACGGAACCGGCGATAAGACCGGAACGTTCCGGGAGACACCCGGCCGTTCACCAGGATGCTCTTGATCCCCTTTCGCCGGAGACGGTCCAGGAGGCCGGGCCAGATATCCGTTTCCACGAGGACAAAGAGCGCGGGCCTCACCGACCGGATCATCCGCCGCATGCTCCACCAGAAATCCACGGGCATGGGTGCCGGCCCCGAAACCCGGTCCGGGAGACGCTCCGCCGCGACGGCCAGGCCCCTGGAAGTAGCGGCCGTAAACACCAGGCCCCTTTCCGGATGCCTCGTGTGAAGGGCGTCCAGCAGGGGCAGCGCCGAGATCACCTCCCCCACGGAAAGGGCATGGACCCAGAGATTGTTCCGCCGGGGATCCGTCCCCGGAAGGTCCGGCACCAGCCTCCTGCCGAGCCGCCCTTTCCGGATCAGGGGGAGGAACGGAAGGCACGGCAACACGGCCAGGGTCCAGGCGAGATGATAGGAAAACATGAACCCGTCGAACCGGTTTTCTTTTCGTCCCATCCCCATCCGGCGCCTTTCCTACACCCTGACGGGCAGTTCGATGATGAAACGGGTCCCTTTGGGCCGGTTGTCCTGGACCCGGACGAACCCGTTATGATCGGTGATGATGGTATTCACAATGGCCAGACCGAGACCGGTCCCCTGCTTCTTTGTGGAAAAATAGGGTTCGAACATGCGGCTTTTGTTTTCCGGCGAGATGCCCCTTCCGTTGTCCGCCACTTCGATCTTTACCATTTGAAGCACCGCGTCGTAGGCCAGGTCGATGACCACCTCCCCTTCCCCGTTCATGGCCTCGATGGCATTGTCCAGGAGATTGATCATCACCCGCTTCATCTGTTCCCTGTCCAGGTTGAAGACCGGCACGCCTTCCGAATCGTTGAAAACCAGAGACACGTTCTTGTGGGCCTCCTTGAAGAGACTCAGCGACTCGCGGATGATCTCCCGGATATCGGCCGGGGCGGGATTGGCGGCCGGCATGCGCGCGAACTTGGAGAATTCATTCACCAGGCCTTTCAATTCGTCCACCTGCTTGATGATCATATCCGTGCATTCCCGGAATATCCCCGCTTCCCCCTTGCCGAGCTTTTCACCGTATTTCTTTTTCAGGCGCTGGGCGGAGAGCTGGATGGGCGTCAGCGGGTTCTTGACCTCGTGAGCGATGCGCCTGGCGACCTCGCGCCAGGCCGCCATGCGCTGGGCCTTTTCGATCTCCGTCAGATCCTCCAGCACCGCCACCAGCCCCAGATAGTTTCCCCGGTCGTCCCGGAGGACGTTCAGGGAGACCAGGAGCGTGAGCCGCTTGCTCCCCACGGACGGCCGGATCTCCTTTCTCAGGAACCCCTTCCGAAAAAGGGCGCCGTCCTTGAGAAATCCATCGATCATCCGGACGTACTCTTCCGGAAGGATCTGGCGGTAGTTCCTGCCGACGATGCGCTCCCCGTCGATCTGGAGCATCTCGACGGCGGACTTGTTGATGGTCAGGATCCGGCCGTCGGCGTCCGCGGACACCACGCCGGCGGCCACATTGGCCAGGACCACCTCCATGTAGAGCCGGCGCTGCTCCAGTTCGACGTTGCTCCTGACAAGCTCCCGGTTGGCCTCTTCCAGCTTCTCCTTCCCCTTTTTGAGTTCCATGCTCATCTTGTTGAAGGAATTCACCAGGCTCCCGATTTCATCCCTTGCCTCCAGATCGATAAAAAAATCGTAGTCCCCGGATGCAATGCGATGCGTCCCTTCGGCCAGTTCCCTTATGGGGACGGTGATCTCCCGCGACAGGTAAAACCCGAACCAGACCGAGAGGAAGATGATCAGCAGCGTCGCGATGGCCAGCATGATCATGTGGCTGATTTTCATCGGTTTTTTCAGCATCTTGAGCTGACGGTATTCCTGGCGCCCCCGCGAGATGGCCTTCAGACGGTTGACGAACCGCCCCGGCACGAACTTGGAGAGGACCACCAGTCCCACCACGGCCTTGGACTCGGTTCTGGAAAAAATCGGGACAATGCCGCTCACCAGGTCCCCGTGCGCGGAAGACTGGATGTACGGCATGTCCGACCCCTTCTCGAAACTCTTTGCCAGCACGATCGGCTCGGGCCCCTCAAATGCGCTGAGATCGATCTTCTCGTCCTGTGACACGGCCCTCAGTTCCAGGTTTTTTGAGAACACCTTCAATGACGCCAGGTCGTACTCCTTGCGCTTGTCATGGATGAACTTCTCCAGCTGGGCCTTCCGGCTGCGCAGCATGTATCCTTCATAGGTGATGACCCGGCCCATGCTGTTTCCAAGCGCGAGATCCTCCTCCACGATCCGGTTGTAATAGTCCCGGCTCACCTCCAGGGAGCTTTTCAGGGACTGTTCCACCTGCAGGTTGAACCAGTAATCAATGGAAGAGGAGATGAATTGGACGGACACGAAGAACACGCTCACCGTCGGGAGAAGAGACAGGGTCACAAAGGCCAGGACCAGTTTGGTCCGGATCTTCGCGCCCATGATATTCTTTTTCCTTTCGAACAGCAGTTTCACCAGGTTGCGGACCGTCAGAAAAAGGAGGAGGAGAAGGAGGATCACGTTGATATTGATCAGGGCAAAGACAAGGATGCTGCTGGAGAAAGGGAGGCCGGGGCCCAGTTCGAAGACATGGGTTCCCAGGTACGTGAGGGTGGAGATCACGACCAGCAGGGAGGCGATCAGGTACCTCTCCCTGCGGCGTCTCCGGAGATCCTGTCGTTTCACCTCGGCGTAATCACCCATGACAATCGAACCGTTAAAGTAAAAACATGGTTTCGGTGAAGGCGTTAATAACTGAAATTCACGGCATACCAGTCGGTATCAAAATCCCAAAGAGAAACGAAGAACAGGACATAGTGAAGATAAAAGGGGAGTTTCACCTTGTCGAGTTTGGCCATCATCCGGACCTGATAATGGGATCCTTTTTTCAGGTCCCGCAGTTCCGCGACCTCAAGTCCATTGATTTCGGACATCAGTTTCCTGGCCTTCTTGAAATCCTTCGTATAGAAGACCTGGTTTTCCTTCTCGGAAAGCCTCACCCGGTAAGTCTTCCTGAGGTTGTCATACCGGATGCTGTGACGGACCTCAAGATTGGCGATTTCCTTGTCCCGCCAGAAAGGCCGGATCCGGTAGAGGCCGACAAAAAAGGTGAAGGTGGCGGGAATCCCGTTATCAATGGCCTTGATCATTTCCTCGGTGAAACAGCCGGTCACACGGAATGACACCAGGCAGAAATTCCGGGTCTTGCTGACCACCATGTCCTCAAGGGAGGCGTTTCCGGCCCGCGCCGGCACCCCCCATGCCAGAATCAAAAGGAACAGGATTACCGGGGCGAAACAAGGGTACCGGCATCCGGCCCGGATATTTATCTCGTTGTTCAAGGCGGCATCTCCTTGATAACCGACCGGATGCACGGATAAACGGCGTCCCGGCCGGGTGATGTGCGGAAAATTCCGGGAA
>CAZCVB010000115.1:0-7531 GCA_964501805.1 uncultured Desulfobacteraceae bacterium
TTTTCCGGGGTGATATGGGTATACTTCCCAACCGGATCCGGGCGTCGGTTTTTTTTCTGAAATCCGATTCTTCGGTCCGGCGGTGACGCGGATCCGGGATTGGGGAGAGGAGATATGCCGGTATGAAGATAAGAATCGGCGTGATATCGGACACCCATCTCAAGGGAATCACTCGGGATTTTGAAGAGATATACGACCGGTATCTTTCCGACAAGGACCTGGTCCTGCATGCGGGGGATATCGTCTCGACCGAGGTGGTGGCGTTCCTGGCCAGGGGAAACTTCAAGGGCGTGCACGGGAACATGGATCCGCCGGAGGTGCGGAAGATGCTCCCGGGCCGGAGGGTTCTCGAACTGGGGTCCTTTCGGCTGGGATTGATCCACGGGGACGGATCGTCCCGGGGCCTGGAGGAACGGGTCCGCCGTCAGTTCCGCCATGTGGACGCCATCGTGTACGGGCATTCACACCGCGCGGTCTGTCACATGAAGGACGGGATTCTCATGTTCAATCCGGGGACGGCCACAGGGTTCAGCTTCACGGGGAGACACAGTATCGGCGTCCTGGAACTGGACGATACCATCCGCGGAGAGATTATCCGGCTGTAGAGGGGCCCAGGAGGAACGGGCCGGGACCGGTTGAATCCGTCCCTTCAGGAAACACCCGGATACTCCCTGGACCGGAGAGCAAAAACAGGACGTTTTGAATCCGTTTCCGAAGGAGGTGAGACCTTTGAAAAATGCTCAATTTTGGCCAAGTTCAAGGAAGACGAAAATTTCAACCGCAGGAATACACTAAAGTATTTTGAGGATTGAAATTTGAGACTGACGCCGAAATTGGACAAAAGGGGGCGTTTTGCAAAGGTCTCGAGGGATGAACGCATGATGAAACCGTTATGGGCCCCATGGCGGATGGAATATATCCTTTCCGATCGGAAAGGCGGGGAATGTATCTTTTACACGGGAGAGGACCGCAGTGAAGACGCCCGGCGTCTGATCCTGTACGTCGGGGACCGGACCATGGTCATGATGAACCGGTATCCCTATATCAACGGTCATCTCCTGGTGGCGCCGGTGAGGCATGTCCCGGACCTGGACGCCCTGTCAGCGGCCGAAATGACCGATTTGATGGCGATGGTCCGCGCGTCCGTAAGGGTCCTGAAAAGCGCCCTGAGTCCCGAGGGTTTCAACGTGGGACTGAATCTCGGCAGGGTGGCCGGCGCCGGCGTGGAAGAGCACCTGCATTTTCACATCGTGCCCCGGTGGAGCGGCGACACCAATTACATGACGGTGTTCGGGGAAGTGCGGGTCATCCCGGAGCATATCCGTGAGACGTACCGCAGGCTTCTTCCATACTTTGAAGAATTTAAAGCGACCGATGGAGGTGAGGGATGAGGCATTTGAGAGGGATCGTCGTGATCCTGTTTATCCTGTTGGTGATCGTGGTGGCGGTCCAGAACTACCAGGCATTTTCAACCCCGGTTTCATTCAGGGTGAATCTCGTTTTTTTCCAGTGGGAGAGCGCCGCCATGTCCCTGTACCTGGTCGCGGTGATCACGTTCCTGATCGGCGTGATTGCCTCCGGGTGCTACGGGATCGCCGAGCGGTTTCGTTTGAAAAAGCAGATAAAGGCCCTTGTGAAGGAGGCCAAAGAGAAGGATAACGAGCTGAATTCGTTAAGAAATCTTCCGGTTACCACCGATGATATCGGATCCGGCCAACCGGAATCGTAACGTTTACTCAAGACCGTTATCCGGCCGCGTTATCCCGCCGTTTTCTTCCAATTACCCGTATTGCATTCCGGATCCGCAGGGCTTCCCTCCCGGTGACACCTCCGGGAATTCCCGGTGGTCCCGATGGCGGGAGATCTCCGGCGAGTTTGGGCGTCGGCGCTGGTCTCCGGTCCTGAAGGGGTTTTTCCATGTGGCAGTCGCTATGGCAATGGTTTGTTGAGCCGGCCCACCAGTGGCTCCTGCTGGGTTGCGGGGCCGCTTTCGGCCTGGGGTTTATCCTGGGAAGAGGGCTGCGCCTGGGCCGCGGGCGGGACGGGGCGGTTGTCGCGGGGCGGGACGAGGCCTTTTTCAAGGGAATCCGCTATATTCTTTCCAACGACCACGATCATGCCATCGAGGAACTCACCAAGTCGGTCCAGGTGAACTCCGATACCATTGAAACCTACATGGCGCTGGGCAACCTGTACCGGTCCAAGGGAGACATCGACCGCGCCATCCGCATCCGGCAGAGCATCATCCTGCGGCCCCGGCTCGACGGGCAGCTGAAGGCCCGGGCCCTCTTTGACCTGGGGCTCGATTACCGCAAGGGCGGCTTTCTCAACCGGGCGCTCAAGACGTTCCAGGAGGTGATCCGGCGGAATCCGTCCGACGTGGAAGCCCTCAAAATGATCGAGCGGATCTACGAGGAGTTGCGGGACTGGGGAAACGCCTACCGGACGCGGCAGCGAATCGCCCGGTGCGTGAGGGGAGACCATCGGAATGTCCTGGCCCATCATCTGGTTGAGAACGGCAAGGTCCACCAGGAAAAGGGAGACCTCGGGCGGGCGGTTTCTCTTTACAACAAGGCCATCTCCACCCACAAGGCATGCGTGGACGCCTATCTCCACCTGGGGGACCTTTATTTCGGCCGGCTCGAATACAAGAAGGCCATCGCCACCTGGAAACGGGCCGTGAAGGCGGCCCCCCAGTTCACCTTCCTCGCGTACCGTCGCCTTGAAGGCGCATACGCCGCCATGGACAATCTCAAGCCGGTCGAAGATTTTCTGAAAGAATGCGCGGGCGAGGATGCCGATGCCTTCACCCATGTGGCGCTGGCCCGCTACCTGTACAACGACGACGATGTAGACGGGGCGCTGGAAGAGATCGAGAGCGCCCTCCGCCTGGATCCTTCCTTCTGGAAAGCCAGAAAGCTGAAAGGGGAGATCCTCCTGGGACAGGGAAGGGACCGGGCCGCACTGAACGAATACCGGGCCTTGATCCGGCAACTGGATGTCCCTTACCTGAAGTTCCGGTGTTCCGAATGCGGCTATCAGCCGGGGGACCTGCAATGGCAGTGTCCCCAGTGCCGGGAGTGGGACACCATTCACCTGGTGGATTCCGAAGGGGCCATCCGAAAGGCGCCGTAGACCGATTTTTCCGGCACGGGCACCCGCCCGGAAATGCCGAATGAGGAGCCGCATGTCGCAGTTGACCCCCATGTTGAGGCAGTATCTGGGTATCAAGGGAGAATACCCGGATGCGATCCTGTTCTATCGCATGGGGGATTTTTACGAGATGTTTTTCGATGATGCGCGAAAGGCATCCAGGATTCTCGGCATCACGCTCACCGCCCGCGGGACCTTTAACGGGGAAAAGGTCCCCATGTGCGGGGTTCCGCATCATGCCGCCGGCGCCTACATCGGAAAGCTGGTGGCGAGCGGGTTGAAGGTCGCGGTGTGCGAACAGACCGGGGATCCCAAGTCGGGGAAGGGCGTTGTCCAGAGGGATGTGGTGCGCCTGGTGACGCCGGGTTCGGTCGTGGACGAAGGCGACGTGGACCAGGGAAGCAACCTCTACATGGCCGCCATATCCGAAGGGCGCGGGAGATACGGTATCGCCCACTCGGATCTTTCCACCGGCGAATTCCGCGTTACCGAAATGGCGTCGTTCAATGCGTTTCTTGATGAACTGGGCCGGATCGATCCCGCCGAGGTCCTGGTCCTGGGCGATTCCCCGCTCTCCGGCAGAAAGGAACTGGCCGGGTACCGCCTGGAGGTCGTGGAGCGGCATGCCTTTAACCCGCGCCGGGCCGAAAACCTCTTGAAAGAACAGCTCCAGGTCTCTTCCCTTGCCGGTTTCGGTTGCGAGGAGATGCCCGAAGGGATCATCGCCGCCGCCCTGCTCGTCCACTATCTCCGGGAGACCCAGAAGGGACGCCCCGAACACATGAACGAGATCGTCAGCTACCATATCGGGGACTTCATGTTCCTGGACGGGGCCACCCGCACGCATCTGGAACTCCTCAGGACCATGCGGCGACAGTCCGTGAAGGGATCGTTGTTTCAGATCCTCGATCGGACCGTGACTCCCATGGGGAGCCGCCTTCTCAGAAAATGGATCGTCTACCCCCTCATCGACCCGGGCCGTATCAGGGAGCGCCTGGCGGCGGTGAGCTGTTTCCGGGAAACGCCCCTGTTGCGGGAGACCGCAAGGGAGGCGCTCAAGGGGGTGTATGACCTGGAGCGCCTGAACGGCCGAATCTCTCTGGGACGGGCCAACGCCAGGGACCTGCTGGCGCTGAAGTCCTCCATCAGGAAACTCCCGGTCATCCGAAATGCCCTGGCCGATTCCGCGAGCACGCTCCTGGGGGAGACGGCGTCCCGGATGGATCTCCTGGAGGATGTGGCCGAACTGGTGGAGGCCGCGATCCGGGAGGACCCCCCTGTTTCGGTCAGGGAGGGCGGCATCATCCGGGACGGCTACGACCCGGAACTGGACCGCCTGATTTCCCTGAGCCGTGACGGAAAGGGCTGGATTGCCGATTTCGCCGCCTCCGAGCAGGCGCGGACCGGGATTCCGAAGCTGAAAGTGGGCTTCAACCGGGTGTTCGGATATTACATCGAGATTTCCAAGGCGAATCTCCACCGTGTTCCGCCCGATTACATCCGCAAGCAGACCCTTGTGAACGGCGAGCGCTACATCACCGAGTCCCTGAAGAAGGCGGAAGAACAGGTCCTGGGGGCCGAGGAGAAACGGGTGAAGCTGGAGTTCGAGATTTTCGACCGGATCCGGCGGAAAATCGCCGGCGAAAACCGGCGGATCCGGAGAACCGCCGAGCTGGTTTCCCGGATCGATGCGCTGCAGGGACTTGCCGAGACGGCCGAGATGAACAATTACTGCCGGCCGGAGATAACCGAAGACATCCGGATAGACATCGTCGACGGCCGCCACCCGGTGATTGAACAGACCGTGAAGGACGAGGCCTTTGTCCCCAACGACATCCACCTGGACTCCGAGGCGCAGCAGGTGTTGATCATCACCGGCCCCAACATGGCCGGAAAATCCACCATCCTCCGGCAGACGGCCCTCTCGGTCCTCATGGCCCAGATGGGGAGCTTCGTGCCGGCCTCAAGGGCGGTCATCGGCGTGGCGGACCGGATATTCACGCGCGTGGGCGCATCGGACGACCTGGCCAGGGGCCGGAGCACGTTCATGGTGGAGATGAATGAAACCGCCAATATCCTGCGCCATGCCACGCCCAGGAGTCTGGTCATCCTGGATGAGATCGGACGGGGAACCAGCACCTACGATGGATTGAGCATCGCCTGGGCCGTGGCCGAGGCATTGCATGACCGGGACGGGCGGGGTGTCCGGACCCTTTTCGCCACCCATTACCATGAGCTCACGGAACTGGTTGCGACCCATCGCCGGGTGAAGAATTTCAATATCGCCGTCCGGGAGTGGAAGGACCGGATCATTTTTCTCCGGAAGATCGTCCCGGGCGGGACCAGCCGGAGCTACGGGATCCAGGTGGCCCGCATCGCCGGGCTGCCGGGGGATGTGATCCGGCGGGCGAAAGAGATCCTGGACCACCTGGAGCGCACGGAAGTGGATGCCGCCGGGGCGCCCCGCCTTGCCCGGAATTTCCGGGAAAACACCGCGGATACGGCGGTCCAGCTCGGCCTTTTCGGGCCGCGGGACCAAAGGCTCAGGGAATGGATCAAGGACCTCGACATCGCTTCCATGACCCCGCTGGAGGCCCTGGTGGAACTGAACCGGTTGAAGGAATATGTCCAGGGGGAGGGGTGAGTTGGCACAGGTACGCGGTCGCGGGAAGGTGAAGTTCGGTATCCTCCTGGCATGGATGTTCACGGCCGCTCTTGTCATGGCCGGTCCGGCTGCTGGCAGGTCCCTCTCCGGTCCGTCACGGCTTCTTGAAAAGGCGGACCGGTGCCGCAAATCACTGATGGCCTCCTCGGCCAAGAGAAAATATCGCCACAACTGGATGGCGTGTATCCGGGCCTACCGGCGGATCGTCGACCGGTATCCCGGAAGCGACCCGGCAGGATGGGCGCTCTACCGCTCGGCCCGCCTCTACACGGCGCTTTACCGGTATTCCCGGCGTGCCGCCGACCTGGACGAGGCGATCCGGCTGTACCGTCAACTGGCGGACAAATATCCAAAACACCGGGTGGCGGACGACGGGCAGTACCGGATCGGGGAGATCTTTTACAAATACCGTAAGGATCTTCCCCAGGCGTACGTGGAGTTTTTGAAGCTGGACATCAAATTTCCGTCCGGCGACATGCGTCCCATGGCCAGGAAACGGCTGGACGAACTGGCGGTCATCCTCGGAAACCGGGACGAAGGAAAGGCGGCGAAAAAGAAAGGGGCGTCGCCGTCCGTCCCCGTCACCATCCGGAAGATCCGTCACTGGTCCACCCCCAATTACACCCGGGTGGTCCTGGATCTGGCGGGCCCGGTAACATACAAACCCCACCTCCTGAAGTCGGATCCGGCCCACGAAAAACCCCGCCGCCTGTACCTGGACCTCAGGAATGCCCGGTTTGCTTCCGATTTAAATCAGCATATCACCATAAAGGACGGGCTCCTCCGGTCCGCCCGGGTGGCCCGGTATTCCCCGGGCGTGGTCCGGGTGGTCCTGGACATGGAAAAAAGCATCGGGTCTTACAAGGTGTTTCACCTGTATGATCCCTTCCGCATCGTGGTGGATGTGCGCCAGTACAAGGCGCCCGGGGCGCCCGGGACCCGGGCTGGAAAATCGTCTCGGGCGGGGAAACGGCGCGTGCGAAAGGGGATCCGGAAGGCCGATTTACCCGACCGCACCGCCTCCCTGGCCCGGCAGCTGGGTCTGAATGTCCAGAGGATCGTCATCGATCCGGGCCACGGCGGAAAGGATCCCGGGTGTAACCGCAGTTCCCGAATCAAGGAGAAGGACATCGTCCTCAGCATTGCGAAGATCCTGAAACGGAAAATTGAGAAGGAGATCGGGTGCGAGGTGATTCTCACCCGGACCCGGGACGTGTTCGTGCCGCTGGAGCGGAGAACCGCCTTTGCCAACACGAAAAAGGCCGATCTTTTCGTTTCCCTGCATGTGAACGCCCACCGGAGCAGCCGTATCCGGGGCGTGGAGACCTATTTTCTGAACATGGCCACGGACGAACGGGCCGTGCGGGTGGCGGCAAGGGAGAACGCGACTTCCGAGAAAAACATCAGCGATCTCCAGGCCATCCTGAACGACCTCATGCTAAACACCAAGATCCATGAATCGAGCCGGCTGGCCCACGACGTGCAGGAGGGGATTATCTCCCAACTGAAAAAACGGTATCACCGGGCCGACAGCCTGGGGGTAAAGCAGGCCCCGTTCTATGTGCTCATCGGGGCCCAGATGCCGGCCATCCTCGTGGAAACGGGATTCCTGAGCAACCCCGCCGAAAGAAGGCTTCTCCTGGACCGGCGCTACCAGGAGCAGGTGGCAGAGGGGATCGCCAGGGGCATCAAGTCCTATATCAGGGGCATCGA
>CAZCVB010000116.1:0-1293 GCA_964501805.1 uncultured Desulfobacteraceae bacterium
ACCAGCTCCCCATTGATCCCGACCTCGGTGTAAGACGCGCCCCTTATGCCATCGGCGATGATGATGGGAGCGCCCGTAACGGAGTAGGCGAAGCCGTTTTCCATGGCCGTGACCATGTGGGAAACGCTGTCTCCGCGGGTTCCTGCGTAAAGGGTGTTGCAGTCGGTCAGGAACGCCGATCCCTTCAGTTCCCGCACGCGCTCCACGATCCGCCGGATGAACACCGGCCGGACAAAGGCGGTGTTTCCCTTTTCTCCGAAATGGAGTTTGACGGCCACCAGGTTCCGCGGCCGGATGATCTCGTCGATCCGGCACCGGTCCAGAAGACGGCCGATTTTTGTCAGGAGATTCTGCTTCAGGGATGCCCGGAGATCTGAAAAATATACCGTGCTTGGCGCCATTACGCTCCTCCCGTGTATTCAGGTTAAAGGGCCGGGCGCCGGGAAACCGTTCCCCCGCGAAACGGGCCACGCCCTGTCCGCGCCGGAGGGGACCGGTCCCCCGGTCCTGTTGCGCGGGACGGATATTAGGCGGCGCCGGCCCGGGTGTCAAGAAAGTTGTGCCCGCGGCGGCCGCGCATCTCTATGTTTTCCTTGACAAACAGGGGCGTCTTGAATTAATAGTCCACTCTTGATATCCTGTAATCAAAACTCGTTTCCACAGAAGGGAAAATCATTCCGGCATATATATTATGATGAATCGAAAATCATTCTTTTCTGGCCTGATCATCGCCCTGGGTCTCCTGGCGGTCTCTTCCGGGACCCTTCTGGCACAGGAACCCAAGCGCATCCTGAGTATCGAGGCCTATGACATGCTGAACACGGTTCCCGATACCTATCTCATTGACGTGAGGACCCGGGCGGAGTACCAGTTTGTCGGGCATCCCATCAGTGCGTATCTTTTTCCCTACATGTGCACGACCGGGGAGCTTGTAAAAGAAGACGACACCTACGTTTACCGGTTCGATGCCAAAAACAAGTCCTTTGTACAGGAAATATCGCGGATGTTCAAGAAGACGGACAACCTCCTCATCCTCTCCCGTGACGGAACAAGGAGCGCCCTTGCGGCAAAGGACCTCATGGACGCGGGATTCAAAAACATCTATGATATCCGGGACGGTTTTGAGGGCAGTCTCTTTCCTACCTTCAGGGACAGCAACCGGCACAAGTTCTACCGGCAGCTCGCAAAAAGGAACAAGATCTACGGCTTCAACCACCGGCGGCATTACGGCTGGCAGTGGTGGGGATTGCCGTGGACCTATGAGCTGGACCCCAAATTCATCTATCCTCCGGA
>CAZCVB010000116.1:1393-7514 GCA_964501805.1 uncultured Desulfobacteraceae bacterium
TCCGCCCTGTATTAGATTGGGCCCAACATTATGATTGTCATGATTGCCGGAAAGGAGTGAAAATATGGCGGACGTATTACAGGTAACCGATGAAAATTTTGATGAAGAGATCATCAATTCAGATATCCCGGCCATGGTCGATTTCTGGGCGGAATGGTGCGGGCCGTGCAAGATGGTGGGACCCGTGGTGGAGGAACTGGCAAGGGATTACAAGGGAAAGATAAAGATCGCCAGCATGGACGTGGATACGAACCGTCAGACCCCCGGTAGGTTCGGGATCCGGAATATTCCGACCCTGATCCTGTTCAAGGGGGGTGACGTAGCGCAGACCATCATCGGGGCTCACCCCAAAAGCTACATCGATGAAGAGTTGAAAAAGTTGTTATAGCATCCTTGTGAAGAACCCGGACCCTGCGGGGAACCGCCGGGTTTTGTCATTATACGAGCGCAACCATGGAAGATCTGATCATCATCGGCGGCGGCCCCGCCGGCCTGACCGCCGGGATGTACGCGGCCCGGGCGCGCCTCAGGACGCGGTTGCTGGAAAAACTGGCGCCGGGCGGACAGGTGTTGACCACTGACCGGGTGGAAAATTATCCTGGTTTTCCCGAAGGGGTCTCCGGGTTTGAGCTGATAGACCGGATGAAGCGTCAGGCCGAGGCATTCGGCCTGGTCATCGAGAGCCGGGAGGTTTCGGCCCTGGAGTGCACGGCCGCGGAAAAACGCGTCATCACCGACCAGGGCGTCCTGGAGGCAAGGGCCCTGATCCTGGCGTGCGGCGCATCGCCCCGGAAGCTGGGAATCGAGGGGGAAGACCTTCTTACGGGAAAGGGCGTCTCCTATTGCGCCACCTGTGACGGGCCGTTTTACCGGGACCAGGAAGTGGCGGTCGTGGGTGGGGGAGACACGGCGCTGGAGGAGGCCCTTTTTCTGACGCGTTTCGCCAAAAAGATCCATCTCATCCACCGGCGGGACGAACTGAGGGCCATCCGCATCCTCCAGGACCGCGCCATGGCCGATGACAGGATCCGGATCGTATGGGACACCGTTCCCCTCCGCATCGTGGGTCAGGCCGGTGTTGAAGGTATCGACCTGAAGAATGTCAGGACCGGGGAAGAAAGCCGGCTCCCGGTACAGGGCGTCTTCGTTTTTGTGGGATACACGCCCAACAGCGATCCGGCCAGGGGGGTCCTGGAACTGGACGACAGGGGATTCGTCCTGACGGACAATGACATGCAGACATCGGTTCCGGGGGTGTTTGCGGCCGGCGATATCCGCTCAAAACTGCTTCGCCAGATATCAACCGCGGTGGGGGAGGGGGCGACGGCCGCGTTTGCGGCGGAGCGGTTCATCGAGGACCTGTCGTCTTCGGAAAAAAAGGGCGGCGCCTGAAGCCGGATGCCGCGCCGTTACCAGAAACCTCCATTAAACGAGACCGTTGCCATGCGGAAACCTTCTGTGATTGCAAAATGTCTGGTCATGGTCGTTCTGACCACGTTTCTTTTCTCGGGATGCTCCCTGTGGGGCCGCTTTTTCAAGACGGAAAAACATGAAGAGGCTCCCGAGGAGGTGATGGCCAAGGCCCGGCGGAGCTTCGACAAGGGGTATTACGAACAGGCATCCACCGAGTTTGAAAAGATCAAGGACCGGTATCCCTACAGTAAATTCGCCCTCGAGGCGGAGATCAAGATGGCGGATTCCCTGTACAGGCGGAGGCAGTACGCCGAGGCCTACGGCGCGTACGACGAATTTGAAAAACTGCATCCCAGGAACCCGAACGTCCCCTACGTGATCTATCAGCAGGGGATGAGCCAGCTCAAGCAGGCGAGTACCATTGACAGGGACCAGTCCCACGTGGTCAAGGCCCGGCGTGAGTTTGAACGGTTGGTCAAGAAATTTCCGGGATCCGAATACGCCGCCAAGGCCAGGAGCAAGATCCGGGACTGCTATGTCAGCCTGGCCCGATACGAATTATACGTCGGTAATTTCTATTACAAACAGAAAAAATACCGGGCCGCCATGAAACGGTACCGGTATCTGGTGGAAAAATATCCAGACCTGGGCCAATACCACGAGGCGATCGAAAACCTGGGCCGGTGCAGGGCAAAGCTGGCCGAGATGCCCGCGCCGGAGGATTCGTCAAAAAAAGAGAAGGCGTCTTCAGTATCTTCCTGGCTGCACAAACTCAACCCCTTTAACTGGTGGGATTGATGGGAACGGCCGGTATGCGTCAGGTCTCTTTTCCTGAAACCAGGTCGTAAAGGGCCTCAAGGGCGGCCTCCAGTTTCTCCGGCCGGTTGCCTCCCCCCTGCGCCATCTCGGGCCTTCCCCCGCCTTTTCCTCCCACCATCCCCGATAACGCCCGGATGATGTCTCCGGCCCTGAATCGATCGGTCAGGTCCTTTGTCACCTCGCAGACGAGCATGGCCTTGTCCCGGTTCTTGGCGCCGACAAGGACGATGCCCGACTTCAGCCGGTCCCGGATCCGGTCGGCGGACTCACGCAATTCTCCGGGAGACTCGGCAGCGAGCTCAACCGCCAGGACCTTTATCCCGTTGATCTTCCGCACCCCGGAAAGGAAATCGTCGGATTTTTTCGAAAGGAGCTTTGCCTTCAGAGAAGAGATGATCCGCTCCTTTTCCCTGTTTTCCCTGAGCAGCGCGCCGATCCGCTCCACCAGCTTTTCCCTGCCGGTTTTGACCAGCGATGCCGTTTCCCTCAGGGTCCGGTCCTGCTCCTGGTCGTAACGGAGGGCCGCTTCCCCGGTGAGGGCCTCGATCCGCCGGACATTGGCGGCCACCGCGCTTTCGTTCACGATACGGAACAGGCCGATATCGCCGGTCCGCCGGGTGTGCGTTCCGCCGCACAGCTCCATGCTGACGCCGTCACCGATTTGTACCACCCGCACGGTCTCCCCGTAGCGTTCTTCAAAAATGGCCATGGCCCCGGTTTTCATGGCCGCGTCCTTTCCCATTTCCGTGGTTTGCACCGGCAGGTTGTCCCGGATATGACGGTTGACCCGTGTTTCCACGGCCGTCAGCTTATCCGGACCCACGCGGGCGAAATGGCTGAAGTCGAAACGAAGCCTTTCGGCGTTGACCAGGGAGCCGGCCTGCTTGACGTGGTCTCCCAGCTCCTCCCTCAGGGCCGCGTGAAGGAGATGGGTGGCCGAGTGGTTGCAGGCCGTGGCCCTTCTTTTTTCCTCTTCCACGCGGGCGCTCACCGTCTCGCCCGCGACGAGTTCCCCCGCTTCCACGCGGCCCTCGTGTACGATGAGCTGCTGGGTGTATTTGCGGGTGTTCGAGACGCGGAAGGACATCCCTTCCTTTGAAATCCAGCCGGTGTCCCCGGCCTGGCCCCCCGCCTCTCCGTAAAACGGGGTCTGGTCCAGAATCACCTCCGCGTGCGCGCCGGTCCCGGCGCGGTCCGTCTCTTTACCGTCCACGAGGATCGCCGAAATCCGCGCATCGGCGGAAAGGGTCTCGTACCCGATAAACCGGCTGACCGCCCCCCGGGACAGGATATTGCGAAGTCCCTCCGGAATATCCTCTTCCCCGCTCCCTTTCCAGGACTCCTGGGACTGCGACCGCTGGCGGGCCATGGCCCGGTCGAACCCCTCCCGGTCCACCCGGAGCCCCTCGTCCCGCGCCACGTCCTCCACGATGTCCACGGAGAGGCCGTAGGTATCGTACAGCTTGAAAGCGACCTCCCCGGGGATGGTCTCTCCGCCGCTGTCTCGGACGGTTTCGATCTCCTCGTTCAGGACCTTCATCCCGTAATGAAGGGTGTCGGCAAACCGTTTTTCCTCGTTTTCCACCACTTTTTCGATAAAGCTCCGGGAGCGCACCAGTTCCTGGTAGTCCGGGCCCATCATGTCGATCACCTTTTCGCAGACCCGCCGCAGGAAGATGTCCTCGAGGCCCAGCACCTGGCCGAAACGGATCGCCCTCCGGATGATACGCCTCAACACGTATCCCCGACCTTCATTTGAGGGAAGGATCCCGGCCCCGATCAGGAACGCGGCGGCGCGGGCATGGTCCGATATGACGCGGAAAGCCACGTCCTCACGCCGGTTCCGGCCGTAAGGTTTCCCGGCGAGGTCCTCGACCCGGCCGATCAGGTCCCGGAAGATATCCGTTTCATAATTGGAGCGGACGCCCTGTATCACGGCGGTTATCCGCTCAAGGCCCATCCCCGTGTCGATGTTGGGCCTCGGCAAGGGGTTCAGGTTTCCGCCGGCGTCGCGGTCGAACTGGGTAAAGACCAGGTTCCATATTTCCAGGTAACGGTCGCAGTCGCACCCGGGACCGCATTCAGGCCGGCCGCATCCCAGGTCCTGGCCCTGGTCGATGAGGATTTCGGAGCAGGGGCCGCAGGGGCCGGTATCCCCCATGGCCCAGAAGTTGTCTTTTTCTCCCAGGCGGACGATCCTTTCGGCGGGGACCCCGATTTTTTCTTCCCACAGGCGGTAGGCCTCGTCATCATCCCTGTAAACCGAAACGTACAGCCGTTCCGCGGGCAGACGGTACACGCCGGTCAGCAGTTCCCACGCCCACGCAATGGCCGCCTCCTTGAAATAGTCCCCGAACGAAAAATTTCCGAGCATCTCGAAAAAGGTGTGATGCCGGGGGGTGTAACCCACGTTCTCCAGGTCGTTGTGTTTCCCTCCGGCCCGGACACATTTCTGCGAGCTGGCCGCCCGCGCGTAGCCCCGTTTTTCTTCCCCCAGGAACAACCGTTTAAAGGGCACCATCCCCGCATTGGTAAAGAGGAGGGTCGGGTCATCCTTGGGGATGAGGGGGGCGCTTTCCACGATTTCGTGGTCATGGGCCCTGAAATATTCAAGGAACTGCCTTCTGATTTCTCTGAAATCCATTTTTCTCCCGTCCGTCCGGTCCCCGCTCGCGCGGGCCCGGCTGCGTCTCCCTGGTTTTCTCCTGGAAACCGCTATTTTTCGGCGGCGCCTTTGCCCTTGTCGGCCGCTTTTTCCGGCGTTTTCCGGAGGCCGGCCTTTTCAAGAACGAGGTCGGCGATCCTGTCCCGGATATCCACATGTTCCTTTAAAAACCGCCGCACGTTCTGGCGGCCCTGCCCGATCCGGTCGCCGTCAAAGGAATACCATGCCCCGCTTTTTTCAACGACGCCCAGGGAGACCCCCATGTCCAGGATGTCTCCCTCCCTGGAGATGCCTTCTCCATAGATAATGTCGAATTCCGCCTCCTTGAAGGGCGGCGCGATCTTGTTTTTCACCACCTTGACCCGGGTCCGGTTTCCCACCACCTGGTCCCCTTCCTTGATGGCCCCGATCCGCCGGATATCGAGACGCTGGGTCGCGTAGAACTTCAGCGCGTTTCCGCCGGTGGTGGTCTCCGGGTTCCCGAACATGACCCCGATCTTCATCCGGATCTGGTTGATGAAGATGACGCAGGTCATGGACTTGTTGATGGTGCCCGTCAGTTTCCGCAATGCCTGGGACATGAGCCTTGCCTGAAGGCCCACGTGGTGATCCCCCATTTCGCCCTCGATTTCGGCCCGCGGCACCAGGGCCGCAACCGAATCGATCACCAGCACGTCGATGGCCCCGCTCCGGACCAGGATCTCCGTGATGTCCAGGGCCTGTTCCCCGGTATCGGGCTGAGAGACCAGAAGGCTGTCCACGTCCACCCCGAGATTCCTGGCATATGATACGTCGAGGGCGTGTTCGGCGTCGATGAAGGCGACCATGCCGCCGGTGGACTGGGCCTCGGCCGCGATGTGCAGGGCCAGGGTGGTCTTCCCGGAGGATTCCGGGCCGTAGATCTCCAGTACCCGGCCCCGGGGGACCCCTCCCACGCCGAGCGCCACGTCCAGGGCGAGCGATCCCGTGGAGATGGCTGGGACATCAATGACCCGGTTCTCCCCCATTTTCATGATGGAACCCCGTCCAAACTGCCTTTCGATTTGAGAAATGGCCTGGTCTACCGCGCTGTCTCTATCCATTTGGTATCTCCTTCTGAAAAACGTTCATGGACGGTCTGTTCCACGCCCCGAAAGGGCGGCGCCGTTATTCCGCAACCTCAATCCACCGGAGGCGGACAAGGGCTGTATCTCCCGCCCCTTGAGGCGTTCAATGCTTTTGATG
>CAZCVB010000117.1:0-7429 GCA_964501805.1 uncultured Desulfobacteraceae bacterium
TCCGGGCGGTTTTCAGGGCGTTTTCAATCCTACGCGGTTCGTGCCGCGGGGCACAAAAGGCGCAGGGACCGTTTCGCGTGATACAGCCTGGCATCGGCCGTGCGGATCAGGTCTTCTTCTTTCCGGATACCGTCCGATTCGCTGGTGGTGGCGATACCGTAACTGATGTCCACCCGGATTTTCTCGGACCCCCATTCAAACCGGTGCCTGTTGATGGCATTCACCACCCGTTTCATGAGGGCCCGGGCCCTGGCGGAATCCGTTTCGGGAAGCAGGAGGGCGAATTCATCCCCGCCGTAGCGGGCCACGATGTCGCTTTTACGCAGGGCCGCCTTGAGACATCCGGCCAGGCCCCTGAGGACATGATCCCCGGCCGGGTGTCCCAGTCCGTCGTTGATCGATTTGAATTCATCCACGTCGATCATGACGAGAGAGAGAGGCTTTCGGTAGCGCAGGGCCCGCTGAAACTCTCTCTGAATAAAATCCACGAATCCCTTGTGATTATGGATCCCCGTGAGGCCGTCGGTGACCGCCGCCTCCTTGAGCCGGTGGTATTCCTGGGCGTTTTTCAGGGACATGGCGAGTATGTTGGAAAGGGTTGAAATCAATTCCCTGTCCCGTTTCCAGCCCGGATTTCCCCCGCCAGGGGCGACCGCGAGCATCCCCAGGACGCTGTCGCCGAGACCCAGCGGATGCAGGACGGCGGAGTCGCCCGCCATGAACCGTGCCTCCGGCGGTTCGTGCCCGTTTTTCCGGGCCAGGCGGAGGGCCGGAAGGCGCGCCGGGGTCAGGTGAAGGATCATCTCCACGGGTGAGATGCGTTTTCCGGAAAGGCCCAGAAACCTCTCCGCCATCTCTTTTTTCAGCGTTTCCATCCCGGCTCGGGAGATGCGGGACCCGGGGAGATATAAAGACAGGTGCCAGCGGGAACCCATGCGGTAAAGGAGGGCAAGGAGCGCGGGATCCAGGACCTTCAGCAGTCCGGCGTCCAGGATCCCATCCATGATATTGTCCCAGCAGAGGTCGTACGATATCTTT
Source organism: uncultured Desulfobacteraceae bacterium (assembly GCA_964501805.1). Lineage (GTDB taxonomy): Bacteria > Desulfobacterota > DSM-4660 > Desulfatiglandales > Desulfatiglandaceae > CAZCVB01. The sequence continues at coordinate 1,039 of CAZCVB010000117.1, forward strand.
TCGCTGAGCCGGTTGATGAACCGGAGTTCGCGGATCTTTCTCCGAAGGCTTTTCTGCTCCTTTTCAAGGCGTTGGTTCGTTTCTTCCAGCTCATCCACCATGCCCAGGATTTCCATGAACGTCTTCCGATTCTCCAGCCCGCCGACTACGGTGTCCCGGATTCCTTTTGAAAGACGCCGACGCGGGACCACCGCGTACACGCCCTGTTGCAGCATCTCGGAGACGGTGTCCGGCTCAAAGGTCTCTCCATAGATAATGATACTGGTCCCTATCCTGTCATGCCGCAACACCCCGGCCAGATCGAAAACCCTGTCTCCCAGCAGGTCGTAATCGGCCAGGATCGCCGCGTAGGCGTTTTGTTCAACAGCCCTCCGGATATCGCCGGGTATCGCCCCGGTCTCTATTTCAAATCCACGGGTCTGCAGCGTCTCCCTGAACAGGCGCAGGTCCTCCTGCCGTTCACTGAGGATCAGGATTTTTTCAGCCATAGACGTCTCTCCGTTTCCAGGTCTCATGCGGTAGGTACCGTTAACAAAAGCGGATGAACAATCTCTACGAGATGCAACAATAATGCCATGTTTTCTTGAAACCGGAATAGAAAAAATATCATTAAATATCAATGTGTTGGAGCATATTTTTCCCCGGCGCGGATCCGTTTGAGTACGGGGCCGTATCGAAGAGGCCGTTTTCGACAAATTTTTGACGCACAAGGGCCTTGCGCGTCACGGAAAAAGCCCTTCGCTTGCAAAAAGGGGTATCCCGTGATATATAATTATTATTGTAACCCATCATGGAGGAATATCCGCCCCGTGACATGGCAGGAAGAGAAGGCACGCCGGGAGACCGCGGCACGGGAAACCCACGCCAGGCTGTCCAGGTTTTTCAGGGAAGACCGCTTCGCGTTCGAACGCGAACGGAAACGGCTCATCGAAGACGTTATCAACAGCGTGGATGATGAGGGAATGAGGCTCAGGTTACGGGCCCTGCAGGATTCGTGGGATCGGAAGATGAAGGGCGCGGGTTCGCCGCACAACCGGTTCGTCCTGGCCCGGACCTTTTTCTGGGAGCATTTTCACGAGGCCTGGCAGCCGTCCCTGGAGGAGTTCCGCCGCCTTCTGGACGGAAAGTAGGCCATTCGGGGATCACCGGCTGTTCCCTCTAACGGTTATCCGATGAGCCCCGCAAATGGCGATGGGTTATCCCTCCGGTTTTTTTGGTCTTTTCCGGAATGAAGTGAGAAGTGCCTGCCGCGCAAACTCCACGTGAGTGAAAAACTCCGCCCCCTCCTCACCCGCCCTGGCCGCTTCGAACTGCGCGTTCAATGCCGTAAGCCGCGCCGCGACGGCGTGAAAACCGGCGATTTCATCCTGTCGGTCCGCTGTTTTCATATGAAATCCCTGTTAAAAGTCATGAAAATCGTCTTCGTCGTCATGGAAAGGGATGATCTCATCGGGTGACGCCTCTCCGGAGGCCTCCTCCGGTTCCGGCGGGCAGGCCTTGAGGGAGGTATCCGCCGGGGGACCGGGTTCGCGCTTTGGCAGGCCGGATTCCGCCGGCCCGCCACGCCGCCTGCCGATGAGGGCCGTCAGATCCTGGATGTGGGTCTTCATCTGTTCGGCCTGGGCGTTCAGCTCTTCGGCCGCCGCCGCCGATTCCTCGGCATTCGCCGCGGTCCGTTGCGTGACACCCTCCATTTCGGACACGGCGCTGTTGATCTGTTCGATCCCCCGGGACTGCTCATTGGAGGCCGCCGCAATTTCGTCGATGAGTTTGGCCACTTTTGCGGCGATTTTGTTGTTTCTGTCCAGCACGTCCACGACCTGGCCGTTCAGGTCGCTGGCCTCGCCGATACGGGTCTGCGCTTCTTCGATCAGTTCGGAGGTGTTTTTTGCGGCGTCGGCGGCCCGCATGGCAAGGTTCCTCACCTCGTCGGCCACCACCGCGAACCCGGCGCCCGCCTCTCCCGCCCTCGCGGCCTCCACAGCCGCGTTGAGCGCAAGGAGATTCGTCTGAAATGCGATTTCATCAATGGTCTTGATGATCCGCCCCGTCTCTTCGCTCGACGTGACGGTGGCGGCAATGGCCGATTTCATCTGTTCCATGCGGTCATTGATCACCTTGAGGTTGGCGACGGCGTCTTCCTGCATGATCCGGTTGGCCTCAGCCGAATTGTCCGCGTTCTGGCGGGTCATGGCAGCCAGTTCTTCCAGGGATGAAGAGGTCTCCTCCAGGGAGGAGGCCTGCTCGGAGGCGCCTTCGGCCAGGGACTGGCTGGCAGAGGAGACCTGCTCCGCCGCTGCGGCCACCTGTTCCGCCCCCTCGTTCAGTGTGTCTGTGACGACGGAAAGGGATCGTACCAGTCTGCGGGTAATGAAAAAAGCAATGGATATCCCCAGAAGGACCGTCAAGAGGCCAGCGACAGTGATGGTTCCTTTGAGCCGGCTGACCCCGGAGAGGAGGTCGCTTTCGGTGATCATCCTGAGATCCACCGTTTTGCGGACCTGGCCCATGATATCCTCAATCTTTTTCATGTCCTGCAAGGTGTTCTTGAACAGCGCGGCGGCCTCGTCCTGCTCTTTTTTGAATTTCCAGACAAGATCCCGGGCCTCTTTGAAGACGCGGGTCAATGCCGCCAGGCCGGGCTCCGCCTTTTCCGCCACAATGTCCATGGCGCCGTCAAAATCGGCGCTTGAAAGCTTTTCATTCACCTCGAGCGCCGTTTCGTGCGCAATTCCGTAGGGTTCTTTCATTTTTTCAACCACATCGGCAAAGGCGGGAAACGCTTTCGACAAGGCCGCCGCTTTCCCCCCGTAAAGCCATTTTCCGAGCATACATTGTTTCGGGTCCGTCTGGACGGATACCTCGGCCCTCCTGCTCAGGATGTCCTCCTGCAGTTTTTCATTCCATCTCCGCTCGGCCTGCTCCATTTCATAGAAAAGCGTCACCGTCTTTTCCGTATCCAGATTGTTCATTTTTCGGGAAATGGCGACCGCGGATTCGTGCAGGCGGCGGTGGGGCTCCTCCATGGCGATGAACAGCGGGGCAAGATCCGGGACGGCCGATACCGCCTCTTTTCGGCCGGTGCCGTGGAGCCATCGTCCCAGTGCGCATTTCCCGGGATCCGTCTGGATATCCAATTCTCTTATATCCGGGTTCGTCAGAAAAGCGGAGAGTCGGGCCAACCACTTGAGATGCTCGATTTCCCTTTCCGCCATCGCAACTTTGATCTTCTCGCCTGTCGTCATGCTGAGGGCGTCCCGAACGCTCCCGGAGATACCTTCATAACTGATTGCCGTGATAACTCCCAGAAGGATCAGGATGAGGCCGAAGCCGAGCCCGATCTGTTTCCCAACCGTCATTTTCCTGAACATCGTTTTTCTCCATCACCTGTGTTTTTGTTGAATCCGCCGGAGGCGGACAAGGGTTGTATTCCCCGCCCCTTGGGGCGTTCGATGCTTTTGATGATACCCTGTTGCTTGCGGCGGGTAGTTCATTTTCCGCCGGCTCCTCGCCCTGCCGGCTCGGGCCTCAGGCCGCCTTTTCGATCATCGCCACTTCTTCGCTTGTGAGCACCCGGTCGATATCGAGGAGGATCTTTACGCCGCCCTCCATCTTGGCCATGCCGAGGATGAAATCGGTGTTGAGCCGGTCCCCGAAGGCCGGTGCGTCCTCGGTTTCCTCCTCGCTGATATTCAGGACCTCGGAGACCGAGTCCACCACGATGCCGGTGTGAACGATCCCGGTTTCTCCCTCGATTTCCACCACGATGATGCTGGTGCGCTCCGAATATTCCATTTCTTCCATCCCGAACCGCAGCCTCAGGTCGATGACCGGAATCACCTTGCCCCTCAGGTTAATGACCCCCTTGACGAAGCGGGGCGTTCGGGGGACCGGGGTGATGGGCATCATCCCGATGATCTCCTTGATTTTCAGGATGCCGATCCCGTATTCCTCGTCCGCCAGGGTGAATGTCAGATATTTCCCTTCCCTGGCGCCCTGTCGGGCGCCGTCGGTCATGCCGCGCATGAGGTCCTGTGAAGCCGTCTCCCCCCCATCGGCCGTGATGTTTCCCGAAGGATCGGTCACCTGTTCCGTTCCTGCCTTTTCCATTGTGGTCATGGTGTTTTCCGCCTCCTTTTTCAGAACGCCTGTTCCTGTTTGGCCGTCCGTTCCTCTGTCTTTTTATCTGAAGAAGGTTCCTCCTCTCCCTTTTCCCCCGTGACCAGTGCCATGAGCCCCCGTACGGCCGCCTTCATCCGTGCGGCGTGTGCGCTCATCTCCTCGCTGGCGGAGGCATTTTCTTCCGCATGGGCAGCGTTTTTCTGGGTAATGGTGTCTATCTCGGTGAATGCCTGCGCCACCTGTTCGATCCCCCTGGCCTGTTCGTCGCTGGCGCCGGCGATCTCGTTGACCAGTTCCGTTATTTTCCGGGTGGCCACCGCCACCTTCCGGTACTTGTCATCCGTCTCGGATACCAGTTCCGAGCCGGTTTCAATTTTCTGGATCACGTCTTTGATGAGCTGTTGCGTATTTGCCGACGACTCCGCGGAGCGCAGGGCCAGGCTCCGGACTTCGTCCGCCACCACCGCGAACCCGGCGCCGGCTTCTCCTGCCCTGGCCGCTTCCACGGCCGCGTTGAGCGCAAGGAGATTTGTCTGAAATGCGATTTCATCAATGGTCTTGATGATTTTTGATATCCGGTTGCTGGCGACGGATGTGTCGGCCATGGACCGCATCAGGGCCTTCATTGAGACGTTGGCATCCTTGAGGTTCTCAAGATTTTCCTTGGAAAGGCGATCCGCCTCTCCCGCGTTGTCCGCGTTCTGCCGCGTCATGGAGGAGATTTCTTCCAGGGAGGCGGAAGTCTCTTCCAGTGATGAGGCCTGGCGGCCGGCGCCCTCCGCCAGGGACTGACTGGAGGCGGAGATCTGGGTGGACGCGTCATCCACCTGCTCCGCCCCGGCCGCAAGGGCCTCGATGGGCCGGGTGATGGCCCGGGCAAGGTGGTGGGAAGAAAACATGGTCACCGGTATGATCAATACGAGGCAGAGGAGAGAGACCAGGACCAGGACCTTTATCATCTGGAGGGTGTTTTGCCGGGCCAGGCGCTTTGAATACAGTGAGACAATGGCACCCGTGTAGACACCGTTTCTGTAAAGGGGAAGAATCCCCTGGAAGTAGCCCTCATTTTTCAGGCGGATTTCGGAGAGAAGGACCTTTTGCCGGGCCAGATGCCAGTGTTGCGCCTTTCCGGGAATCCCCGCCGTGTTCAGCTTCTGATAATCCGGAATGGTACCCGCAACGAAACGGTCCCCCGTGAAGACGCCCACCTTCATTCCGGTGAGGCGGGACATCCGGGTAACGACTCCGGCGTCGAGGCGGCGGACCGTACGGACAAAGGCGATCTGTTTCTTCTCCGATCGGTCCTTTTTTTCGTCATATATTTTGGCAAAGATCGGCATGTAGGAGATCAGGGCCATGCCGCCGACCACCGGTTCAAAACCGATGGATTCTTTTGTCGGCACGGTCCGGGCGAATTTAAAGGAGAGGCCATCCGGCAGCCGTTCGGCCGCCTTCCATGCGTCCAGGCGTACCTCCCGGCCCGGCGCAAGGATCGCACAACGAAGGATGCGGCGCGGGAAGCGATGGACGTATCCCATGACCACCTTTCCACCTTGAGGAGTATGGGCGACAAAGGTCAGCAGGTTGCCCGATGCGTCATAGATTTCCGCCTGCCAGAGATCCCCTGACGTCTGGACGTCATGCATGTTCTGAATCACCTGCTGGTATGTGAATTTAAGAAGGCTTTCCTCGCTGCCGGCCGATTCTCCCGAGAGGTATCGGATCTTGGACTGCATCCCGCCGATGGTGGCCATGTGGCGGGTGTCGGCCGCCAGTTTCCTCTGTTTCAGGGAAAGGTCATCGCACACCACGGTGAACGACCGTTTCAGGAGATCATGGGAGGCGTCCCGGTTCTGCCGGGTTACGATGACGCAAACCGCGACGGTGGAGAGAATCATGACAAATGTCACGATTCCCAAGGCCATGATGATGAGCCGGTTCTTCAACCTCATTTCCTTCATAACTTTACCCCCGGGGTGAATTGGACCTGAATTTCACAAACGTCGCATCCGTAGCACATGCCGCCGGCCGGCATCCGTAATGGTTTGACGCAAATTCCCGGGATCCTGCCGCCGACGGGACAAACGCGGTAACATCGCTGCTTCCGCGACCCGACGATCGAAATGAAATGCAATATACGTACCATCTTTGTCCCTGTTTGGTATGCCTCTCGCCCGGAAATGAAAAATGCCCTTCTTTCCCGCCGGTTGTCCTGTTTTAAACGGGAGTTCTTCGGGAAAAGGGTACCTGTGGCCGTCAATAGATTGAC
>CAZCVB010000118.1:0-7427 GCA_964501805.1 uncultured Desulfobacteraceae bacterium
CCGTGACAGGCCGCGCACGTCCGTTTGGGCACTTCCATTTCGTAGCTGTAGGCCCTCCCGTTTCCCATTACATCCTTTTTTTCGTGACAATCGATGCACCATAGCCCCCGCTCGGCATGGAGATCCGCGGAAAGGTGATGCTGATCCAGCCCGTATATCAACGGCCCGGTCCGGCCCTCCGCCAGGGGAGACCGGTAGGTATCGCTGAAATCGTGCTCGAAAAGGCCGGCATAGTCCGCGCCCACGTGGTTGTGGTTGTGGCAGTGACGGCACTGGGTATCCGGGACGGCCCGCGTAAAGACATGGGATACCGGATATCCGGCGCGCGCGGGGTCGATGGCCGCGTCCTTTCCCCGGTAACGGCCGTCATCGGCGTAGCGCACATGGCACGCCGCGCATCCCGCGGCCCGGTACAGCCCCCGTCCGCCACAGCCGCTGGTATGAACATGACACCGGAGGCACTTCCGCCGGAGAAAATCATCCACCAATGCGGCCGTGTGATCGGGATAAACACCGGGATCGATATCCGGCAACGGCCGGAACGGCCCGCTTAACCCGAACCGCGCGGGCGCGGCGGTCGCCTGCGCGCCCCACAGGAAACGGGTCTGGTTGATGACGCCGGCAAGGGTGGCGTGGAGAGAATTCCGAAACGCCCGGATCTCTTTTTCATGGCAGGCCAGGCAGAAAGCAGTCATGTGTACCGGATCCGACGGATTCCGGATGATCACATCGTGCCGGGACAGCGCCTCCCCGGACCGGTCTCCGGGAAGGAGATGGCATGCCGCGCATTCAAAATCGTGGCGGGCGTCCAGCCGTTCAATACCCCGGTGGCACGAGAGGCACCGGGTGTAATCGGTTTCCACGGGGCCGGCGGCCCGTACGGCCCCGGCCGTGAAAAACAGGAGGATTGCCCAGGCCAGCAACGCCCGTCCCGTATGGGCGGAAGGCGATGCGGCTTTCACACGCCCGGGCCGCACTCCGGCGTCATTTGAGGCAGGGCAGGTCGGGCTCCGTTTCAAAACGGTTTTCGGATCGTCTGAAGTCACGATAGATCCTGTCATCATACCGGTCATGGCATCCCAGGCAGGGGGCGACGGAAAGGATGCGGGAGATCTCCCGCCCGCCGAACGGCCTGGCGCCCGTCCCCCTGAACTCCTTGAGCCGCCGTCCCCGGGGAGAGATGAAGGCATCCAGGGGGAAGTCGGTCCCCATGGAAGACGCCGCCGCATCATAAGAGGATCTCAGGACCCATTTCCCGTCCTTTTTACGGAGGATCCCCTCCCCCATGCCCAGCGTCTTCGGGTCGAGATGGCATTCCAGACAATCCCTTGACGCCCTGGCGGTGGTGTGCGGATCGAAGGCCGACAGGGAAAAGGAGGTAAAGGATTCTCTTTTCCGGTACCGTCCGTTTTCGTCAAAAACGGCCGCAAAGACCTGGCACGGTGAAACCGGGAAGATACGCCCGTCTTTCCCGAGCCCCAGCGCCGGCCTGGAAAAACGGATGTACGATCTCGCCTCCCGCCACCTGCCCCGGGACAAACGCCCGTCGAGCCAGTCCTTCTGGCGGCCGGAGCGGTCATAGGTCAGGTGACATCCGTAACACTGGGGCATCCATGCGCTGTGACACGCCTGGCAGGAAAGCCGTTCGTGCCCCGGCATTCCGTGATACGGATCCGATCCGCCGGAAGGCGTCATCACCACCGGGGCCCCGTCCATCTTTCGAAACAGGACCGTCCGGGTTCCCTGTTTCCGTAGATTGTAAAGAAGGGTTCCCTTTCCGCTGACCGCCACCCGGTCTCCCTTAACGGCCGGGACCTTCCGGTTGAGAAAGGCAAGCCGCTTCGCAGGGGATTCGGGATCCGTCACGACAGAAAAGGAGGGACGGTGACATGCCTCGCACGTGATGTCCACCTGGTCTTTCATGTATTCATGTTCCGAGCCGTCTCCCATCAGCCCGGCGGCGGTGTGGCAGTCGATGCAGGTCATCCCCGCCTTTTTGAAGTGGACGTCCGCCTGCAAACGGATAAAAAACCGCCCCCCCGAAAGCCGCCTGGCGCCCGGAGATCCCCTTTCAAAGGGCGTCCCGTATCCCGCGGACTCGAACCTCCCGAAATAGGAAAGACCGATCCGGGCGGAACGGTTATGGCACTTGGTGCAATTTTCCGCAGGAATCCGCGTGGTGATCTGCGGGTGACGCAACGGCCCCTGTCCCGCCGGTCCGGCGGGCCCGGTGTCCGGTACGTGACAGTCGGTGCATCCGCCGCCTCTCCGGCCGACCTCTCCCCGGCGGTCTCCCCGCCGCTTCCACAGGTGACATCCCCCGCACATCTTCCGGTAATGGTCAAGGGCCAGGTTCTCCGGCGGGTCCTGTTGCATGAGCCGGCGGACCCCTGTGCCGGGATTTTCAAGGCGAAGCCATTGGCGTTGGAGGGTCGACAGGATCCCCCGGTTCGTCGCCATGAGACTTTTCCGGACCCTCCCGGCCGCATCCCGGTGACACCCCTTCGTCCCGCAGGTCGCATCGACCACCCGGAGATCACCGGGGTTCTTCACCATGCCGACATGGGCACGCCTCCGGTCAAGGGAATAGGGGTTTCCCATGTGACAGACGGCGCAACCGAGCACCCGCACCGGATGAGAAGGGCCCGGATCGGACACCCGGTCATGACAGGAAACACAGCCGTCGGGCCCCGGGGCCGGGGGCCGCCTCCGGTGGTAATCCATGAAAATGAGCGTAAAAGAAAACAGGACGAGCACAAGGATGGCGGGGATCGTTTTCACGGGACGGGATCCGCGTATGTGAGACGAATTCGAAGGGGTTGAGGCTTCCCTCACCCGAGCACGCCGAGGATCTGGTTCAACTCGGATTTGATGTGTTCCAGCAGGGACGTGTCGGGCGGCTTTTTTTCACCTGTTCCCCGCTTCAGCCGCCTTCTGGCCCCCTCGATGGTCATCCCCTCTTCATAGAGGAGGCGTTTCACTTCCAGGAGGAGTTCCAGTTCCCGCCGGCGATAGGTCCGCTGATTGGAATCCGCCCGTTGCGGCCGGATCTGCGGAAACTCTCCCTCCCAGTATCTCAGGACATAGGGTTCGACGCCGACGATGCGGCTGGCCTCGCCGATGCGGAAATATCGCTTATCATCGGGAATCCGGACCATCGTGTCAGCCCTCCTTCAAGCGACCTCCCAGCTTTTCCCGGATCTCGTCAATGATGGATTCGTGCAGGCGGTTGACCTCCCTGCCGTCCAGCGTCCCTTTTTCCGACCGATAACAGATCCTGAAAGCGACGGCCTTCTCGCCGGGATCCATCTTTTCCCCCTGGTACACGTCGAAGATCATGACCGATTCCACGAGGGCGCCCCCGCGCCGCCGGACGATCTCCATGAGGGCCTCGCTTTCCAGGTCCCGCCGGACGATCACGGAGATATCCCGGTACACCGCGGGGAACCGTCCGAAGCGGCGGAATTTCCTCTCACCGTTAAAATGGGCCATGAGACGTTCAATGTCCAGTTCAAAAAGAAAGACCGCTTCGGATCCCAGGTTCCATGCCGCCGCCGCCCGGCCGGAAACCCGACCCAGCTTCCCGATTACCGTTTCCCCGCACGTGATTTCCGATGAGACCTCCGGGTCGTATGCCGGAGACGCGGTTCCGCTCCGGAAGCCGAAGTCCCGGAGGCCGAGCCCCTTGAGGAGGGCCGCCGTCACCCCTTTCATATCATAGAAATCCACCGGCCGTTCATCGGCATACCACGTCTTCGTGCGGAAGGGGCCGGCCATGATGCCGGAAAAAACCAGTTTCTCGGCGGGAAGCGGGTCCTGCTCCTTTGAAATGAAGACCTTCCCCCATTCAAACAGCCTGAGGACCCGCTCCCGATTCTGGAGGTTGGCCCGGACGGCGCCCAGCAACCCGGGCACCAGGGAGGTCCGGAGAACCGACTGATCCACGCTGAGGGGATTCATGATCCGCACGAAAGCGCGCAGGGAACTCGCTTCCGACGCACCCAGCATGTCGGCGGAATCCGGTGAAATAAAGCTGTAGGAGATGATCTCGCAGAAACCGAACCCGGTCATGAGGGCCTTCAGGCGGTCTCTCAATCTCAACTCGGGGGGCTCGCCTTCGTCAAAGGGACGAACCTTCGGAATGGTGACGGGAATCCGGTCATACCCGTAAAGCCGCGCCACTTCCTCCACCAGATCCACTTCGCGTGAAAGATCCACCCGGTATGACGGCACCCGGATTTCCAGCGTGTTTCGATCGGTCTCCCGGACCGCCATGTCCAGGGAGCGAAGGTATCCCGACATGTCATCCGGCGAAAGGGACGTTCCCAGCATACGGTTGGTCCGGTCCACCCTCAGACGGACCGTCCGCTCCGGGCGGACCTCCGGATAGGTATCGATGATGCCCGAGGCGGTCTCTCCGCCGGCCAGATCGGAAAGCAGCGACAGGGCCCGTTTCAGCGCGACTGTCACACCCCCGATGTCGGCCCCTCTTTCAAAACGATAGGAGGCCTCGGTGGACAGTCCCAGGCGCTTGGATCCCCGCCGGATGGTGACGGGATCGAAAAACGCGCTCTCCACCAGGATATTCCGGGTCCCGGCGAAGATCTCGGAATTGAGTCCCCCCATGATGCCCGCGACGGCCACGGGCCGTTCCCCGTCGCAGATCATGAGGATCTCGTTGTCAAGGGTCCGGCTCTCGCCGTCCAGGGTGGTGAAGACCTCTCCTTCTTTCGCCCGCCTCACAACGATCCTGTGTTCCCGCAACCGGTCATAGTCAAAGGCGTGAAGCGGCTGCCCGGACTCCAGCATCACGTAATTGGTGACATCCACGATGTTGTTGATGCTCCGGATCCCGCAAAGATGAAGGCGATACCGCAGCCAGAAGGGCGAAGCCCCGGGGGAAACCCCCTGGATAACGCCCGCGGTATACCGGGGACACCCGGAGGCGTCGTCGATGGTGACGCTCGACAGGTCCCCGACAGGGGGGCCGGCCGCCTTGACGGCCGGATCGGTTCGCCTCAACGTTTTCCCGGTGGCGGCGGCGATCTCCCTGGCGATCCCGACCACCGACGCGCAATCGGGCCGGTTGGGAGTGATGTCCACATCATAGACCCAGTCGGAAAGGGACTCCACGGTCGCCAGGGAAGTCCCCGGCGCCAGGTCCCACGGCAACGCCATGATGCCCGAATGATCTTCGGTCAGCCCCATTTCGTCTTCCGCCAGGAGCATCCCTTTTGAGACCTGCCCCCGGATCCGGGACTCCCTGAGCACCGTGCCGTCGGGGAGCCTTGCCCCGGCGGGCGCCAGGGGAACCCGCATCCCCTTTTCCAGGTTGGGCGCACCGCACACCACCGGGACCGGATCCCCGCCGGCATCCACCCGGCAGAGGGAAAGCCGATCCGCGTCCGGGTGCGGTTCAATGGAGAGGATCCGTGCCGCCACGATGTCTCCAAGGCCGTCACCGGCGGCCGCCACGCCTTCCACCTCCAGGCCCGCCATGGTCAGGAGTTCCCCCACCTCGTGGGCCGGCATCTCTATGTCCACAAATTCTTTTAACCAGTTCAGCGTAACTTTCACGGGTATGGCTCGATATTCGTGTTGGCGTTAGAAAAATACGGCACCGGCGTCAGAACTGCCTCAGAAACCGCATGTCATTCTTGAAGAAAAGCTGGATATCGTCGATCCCGTACCGCAGCATGGCGATCCGCTCGATGCCCATGCCGAAAGCAAAACCCGAATAGACATCCGGGTCATAATCCACAAAGGAGAAAACATTGGGATCCACCATCCCCGCTCCCAGGATCTCCAGCCAGCCGGTATGGGAACAGGTCCGGCACCCCTTTCCCCGGCAGATCACGCACCGGATATCGACCTCGGCGCTGGGTTCGGTAAACGGGAAAAAACTGGGTCTGAACCTCAGGGCCGTATCCGAACCGAACATCTGGCGGGCAAACGCGGTCAGGGTCCCCTTCAGGTCTCCGAAGGTGACGTCCGTATCCACCAGCAACCCTTCCACCTGGTGGAACATGGGGGTATGGGAGACATCGGAATCCCGCCGGTAGACCTTTCCGGGAGCGATGATGCTGATGGGCGGTCTCCGGGATTCCATGATCCGGACCTGGATGGGGGAGGTATGGGTGCGGAGCACCACATCACGGGAGACATAGAGGGTATCCTGCATGTCCCTGGCCGGATGGTCTTTTGGAAAATTCAGGGCCTCGAAGTTATAATAGTCCAGTTCCACGTTGGGGCCCTTGACCACGCTGAAGCCCATCCTGGAAAAAATCCGGCATACGTCCTGAATCACCAGGGTTACGGGATGGTAATGCCCGACAAAGGGTTCCCTTCCGGGGAGGGTGACGTCCAGGGGGACCTTTCCGGAGGCCCTCCCGCCGCTCAACTCCCGGCGCATCTCCTCCAGGCGGCCGCCCAGGGTCTCCTTTATCCGGTTAGCCAGTTTGCCCATGGCCGGGCGCTCCTCTTTCGGGAGGCGGCCCAGCTCTTTCATGCAGGCGGTAAGACGTCCCTTTTTCCCCAGATAGCGGATCCTGAACGCCTCGAGTTCACGCGGATCCCTGATCCCTTCCAGTTCGGCACATGCTGTTTTTTCCAGTTCAAGAAGTCGATCTTTCATTTCCCGACCCGGCCCGTTCGTGATACCGGCCCGCCCCCGGACCGGATATCCATGCAGGCGCTGACGCGCCCCCTGAAATCCGTGAGATGAAAAAGGGCGCCCCGTTGGAACACCCCGATTCGTCCTTAGTTAGATATACACCGAAAAACCGGCGCCGGGGCTTATGCCTCCGGCATGACCGCCAGGCGGGAAAACGTCGAAGGATCCCGCACCGCCATTTCCGCCAGTATCTTCCGGTCCAGATCGATACCGGCCTTTCGCAGGCGGTTCATAAACTGGCTGTATGACAGGCCGTTCTGACGGGCCGCGGCATTGATCCTCATAATCCAGAGCCGCCGGAAATCCCGCTTCCGGGCCTTCCGGTCGCGATAGGCGTACATCCCCGCCCGGTTCACCGCGGCGCTGGCCGTTTTGAACTGCTTGCCCAGACCGCCGCGATACCCCTTTGCGGCCCTCAGGACCTTCTTTCTTCTCCTTCTCGCCTTAAATCCTCTCTTGACCCTCGGCATTTCTGATCCCTCTCCATATATTTTGGCGGCCCCGCGGAAACACCCTGTTTCCGCGCCGCCACTTGTTCCTGTCGTTCCGGCGGGCCTTGAAATTCACCGGACCCGCACCATGCTCCGGCATCCCGTCCGTTGAAAGCAGGCCAGGCTTTTCCACTTCGGCCCGCAACGCGTCTATCCGTACGGAATGAGTCGCCTGACCTGACGGCGGTTGGTCGCATCCACCAGGGCCGACTTCCGCAGGTTCCGTTTCCGTTTGGTGCTCTTTTTTGTCAGGATGTGGCTCG
>CAZCVB010000119.1:0-7417 GCA_964501805.1 uncultured Desulfobacteraceae bacterium
CCGTCTAAAGCCGGTGGTATCCGGGCCGCCTAAGTTGAATTCATTCGACGAGGCGGTTGGCCATCAAGCTATCGCCTTGAGGCGATAGTAGTTGACTCATGCGTGTTTCCCCGGGCCCCGGGATTGCTTCTCCAGGGAAAGCCGGAGGGAAGCGATAACTGAAAAACACGCGCCCGGGAACCGGGCCGGCGAGCGGACGGAGCGGGACCTCATATCTCCGTAACGATGACCGCCTTTGACTTGCACAGGGCCACGCATGTTCCGCATCCGAGGCAATTCTCCGGCCGCACGGGGGACGCCTTGATTGAAAAATCGAAAACATCCACCGGACACATTTTCACGCATTCCTCGCAGCCGTCACACTTGTCGGGGTCCACATAGACAAGATAGACTTCGAATGTCCTGTATTTTTTTCCCATGGCCTTAACGCCTCGTTTAAGAGGATTTGAATCCGCCGGAGGCGGTCAGAGGGTCGATTTCCGCCACCCGCGGAAGGGGCTTTCATCCCCGCGCGGGACCGGAACCGGAGAATGCCCGGTTCCGTTTTCGTCCCGCCGCCGGGCGCGGTGCCGACGTTATTTCTTGAACTCATTCCACTTGTAATCGATGATTTCCGTCAGAACGCCGTTGAGCTTCTTGGGATGCACAAAGGCGAATTCACAGTCCCTGAAGGGCCGGGCCACCTCTCCCCTGGAATCGGGGATAAAGGGATAATCCTTGGCCTTCAATTCGTCGACGGCCTCCCGGGTATTGTCCACGTTGAAGCTGATCAGCATCACGCCTTCGCCGTTCCGTTCAATGAACTTGGCCACGTCGCCGTCCGGCGTGGTCGACTCCATCAGTTCGAAGCCGACCTCTCCGATCCAGTACCTGGCCACGTTGATCTTTTCCGGTTCGTCCACATAGGCATCGTCGGGCCCGGATTTTCCCAGAAGGGGCTCCCAGACCTTTTTCGCCGCTTCGAGGTCCTTTACGGCGATGCAGATATGATCCACCTTGTTTACTTTCATTTCCGTCTCCTGCTGGAAGGTCCCCCGTCGACCCCGGCGGAAAATCGTGTCGGGGATCGACGGGTCCCTTTGTTACGTGTTCATTTAAAAGGTTACCTTTTCAAGGGGAACCGTGATGGCATGGTCGGGACACACACAGCCGCACTCGTTGCAGTCCTCGCAGATAAACTCCGTGACCACGACCCTGTTGTCCTGGACCCGTATCGCGGTGTCCGGGCATACTTCCACACACAGGGGCTGAACATTCCCCCCACACATGTTGCATTTCTCCAAATCGATCTGAGCAGCCATCTTCAACTCCTCTATGCTTGGTTG
The DNA here is from genome assembly GCA_964501805.1 of uncultured Desulfobacteraceae bacterium. GTDB lineage: Bacteria > Desulfobacterota > DSM-4660 > Desulfatiglandales > Desulfatiglandaceae > CAZCVB01. The sequence goes on from CAZCVB010000119.1 coordinate 1,326, forward strand.
TCCTTGGACAGTTTAAAGAGGTATTCGCCTTCGCCTCTGGGAATGGCCTTGAGCATTTCGATCTTGAGGCCGATGTTGAAAAAGACGCTGACGTCCCCGAGAATGGACTGGAAAAAACGTTCCCGGGTGAGGGCGACCTCTTCCATGGGAACCCCGAATTCCTTGGCCACCGACGGCCACGGGCACCGGGTGCATCGGATCAGGATCTCCCCGGGGCCTTCGCCTTTTTCCGCCATGGCGATACCGCCCTCCGTGGCCCATATGCCCGCCAGGGCGCGACCGAGGTTCATCAGGAAGGCCTCTTCGCCCTTGAGCCAGTTCAGGCGGGGGAGGAGACTTTTTCCGAAATCCTTTCCGATCATTTCAGCGGCCTTCAGGCCGATATCCAGGGGATTCGCGTCCGGGCCCGCCACCTCGAGGGCGACTTCCCGCCACCGGTAGTAGGTCCTGCAGAGCTCTCCCTGGGCTGCGTGCAGATTCCGCCACAATTTCGTTATTTCCTTTTCTGCATTCACTGGCATTTTTTTACCTCCTGATTAAATCCTGAGACCGATCCGGTAGCCGTCGTGGACCGAACTGGAAAGATTACGGGGGACCAACGCGTCGCCAATGACGAACACTTCAATACCTTCGGACTGAACCACGTCTTTGAGGGCATTGTTCGCCTCACGCTCGGCGGCCACGACCGTGTCGCATTTTACCGGGAACCGGTAGCCGTCATAAGTTTTCACAATGATCTCGCCGTCACCGACTTCCTCGATGTCACAGTCGTTATACGCCATGACGCCGTTCTGCCTCAGGTAGATCATGTACCGCCACTTGAAGGACGGGTTGACATCGAAGCCCGCGGATTTGTCTTTTCCCACGAGCGTGACCTTTTTCCCTTCCTTGGCCAGTTTCAGGGCCACGCCGATGCCGGGCTTCCGGTTTCCCCAGACCACCACGTTTTCACCGACCTCGGCCTTTCCGGTCAGGGCGTCCAGGATGTTGACCACGTGCCCGGTGTCGGCCCCCTTCGCCTGGAGCGGGGTATAGACGGGACCGGTGGCCAGGACCACGCTGTCCGGCATTTCGTCACGGATCAGATCCTCGGTGACTTCCTCCCCCAGGTGAAACTCAACGCCCGCCTTCTCGCACATGGTCTTCTGATACCTGGTGCAGGTCAGCAGTTCTTCGTCGCCATAGGGAGAGAGGGCCGCCTCGATCAGGGTGCCGCCCAGTTCGGTCCGCTTGTCGTATACGTGAACCTCGTGCCCCCTCTGGGCCGCGACATAGGCGCATTCCAGGCCCGCGGGACCCGCGCCGACGATCATGATTTCTTTCTTGTCGTCTTCCGCCACCGGCTTGGGGTAGATGTTCTCGTCGTGCTCGTGGGCGCACAGGGGATTGATGTAACAGGTCATGGGGGCGTCGCGGAACAGCCTGGCAAGACACAGGTTGCAGGCCACGCAGTGACGGACTTCGTCTTCCCTTCCTTCCAGGACCTTCTTGGGCATGTAGGGATCGGCGATCTGGGACCGGCAGATCTCCCATATGTCCAGCTCCCCGTCTTCGATGGCCTTGTTGGGCAGATGGGGAAGGAACAGCCGGTAGGCCATGGAGATGGGCACCTTCACGTTTTCCTTGGCCCGTTTGGCCAGATACAGCCAGTTGCCCTGGGGGATATCCCGGCTGATGACCGGGAAGATGGACTCCTGCCACCCGAGGGTGCAGCTGATGTAATCGATCCCGGCCTCTTCCGCGATCTTGTATGTCTCCATGGATTCCTCGGGCGTGTTGCCGCGGACGTCCTGGAGGAGTTCCTCTGAGCAGAGCCGGATGCCCACCGGGATATCGGGGCCGCAGACTTCCTTCACGCCCTGGATGATCTCCACCATGGCCTGGCACCGGCCCCGGATGTCGCCGCCGTACTCGTCGGTCCGCCGGTTGGTGTAGCTGGAGAGGAAGTTGGAAATGAGATAACCGACGATACCGGAGATCTCCATGACGTCGAAACCGGCCTCCACGCCCCTGCGGGCCGCGTCCACGTGCTGCTGGATCATCTCTTTTACTTCGGCGTTGGTCATCTCCAGCATCGGCTTGAAGATCCTCAGCCGCTGGGGAACAGTGGAGGGGGCGTGTCCCACCGGGACTTCCACAGCGCCCACCCGGCCGCAGTCCATGAGCTGGAACCCGGCGACGGCCTTTTCCCCGTGAATGGCGTCCGCGATCCGCTTCAGACCGGGAATGAATTTGTCGTCCCAGCAGGCCGCCTGGCCAACATAGCCCTGGCCCTTCCGGGGTTCGTCCATGTAGACACCCTGCATGAAGCACATGCCGCCCACGACGCCTTCGGCCCGGGACCGCATGTAGGCCACGTCCGCATCCGTGATGAAGCCGTTGTGGTCGTTCAGGTTGTCCTCGGTGGCCGCGTATTTTACCCGGTTCGGGATGATCAGGTTCCCCAGCTGAATCGGCTTGAAAATGTGGGGATACGCCTTTGCCCCAGGATACGATGAATAATCCCATTCAAATAACACCTTAGCCATTGATAAATCCTCCTTTACTTCATTTGTCGTGAAAATCCGCCGGTCAAAGACCGGCCATCCCAACAAACCCGACAAAAAAACCGATGAAAATGTTGATTCTTTAAAATTTAATTCCAGATATCGCCATCACGTCATCCTCCTGCAACCGGGTCCAAGGGTGGAAGAGGGGGACCCTTTTCCCCGGACGGATAACGTGCTTGTTTTTTATGGTCCGTTTCCGCCTTCCGGTGTGCCGCCGGAGCTGGGAGCGGCAAACGCGCCCACCATCATGTCGAAGGTCTCCTCCAGGGTATCAAAGAGGGAATACGAGCGCTCCTTCAGCAGCCATCGGGTGACCAGATGTTCCATGGTCCCGATGAAGATGTCCCGCGCAAGATACGGGTTGAGATCGGGCTTCATCTCTCCGGACGCGCGGCCTTCCTCGAAAATATCAATGAGATAGGAATAGAGCGTTTTGACATTGGAGTAGACCTCGGTTTTCATGAAGTTGGCGTTCGTCTTGAGGAACAGGTAGACGATCTTGGCATCCAGGGGGGCCGTCTCGATGCGATGGAGATACCACCAGAGATACTTCCGCAATTTGTTAAATGCCCCCTTGATCCCGAAGAGCTGTTCCTTCAGGTCCTCGATGAGCTGGGCCACCCACAGGTCGGGAATGGCCAGAAGCAGGTCCTCCTTTCCCTGAAAATACTCATAAAGGGCCGCCTCCGAGAGCCCCGCCTGGCGCGAGATGTCCACCACGGTAGTCTTCTGGTAGCCCTGTTCGGCAAAGAGCTTCTTGGCCGAGTTGATGATGCGGTCTTTGGTATTTTTTTGGGAACCGTTATTGGCCATTTTCCGTTGATGCGGGCGGCGGTTGTCCGGGGCCCGGCAATGCGCCCTAATCCCGTTAGGAAGATACCGTGATTTCTGGAGATATCCTTCCTGCCGGGACCCGCCTTCCGCGGGTTTTCAGCGCCCGTCGCCGGGTGATCCGCCGGTTTCCCGGGATACCAAGACCCTCGCCGACACGATTTTTCGCTTAAATTAATGACAAAAAACAGTCTGTAAATATTCTCATTAGGTCTTTTATTGCTTTGATATTATAAATATTTTTATTTTTTGCGGCACATGATTTTTGAAAAACCTAATAGCATTAGGTTTTCGAGCTGTCAAGAAAAAAATGGGTGATATCCGACCCGAATACCGTGTGAAGAGGGCGGTTCGGCTATTTGTGATATTTCTCGCCCCGAAGGATGGTAAAGGAGCGGTAAAGCTGTTCCAGGAGAAAAAGGCGGCTCATCTCATGGGTGAGGGTGAGGCGGGACAGGGAAAGGATCTCGTCGGCCCGTTCCAGGATCGTCTCCGAGAGGCCCAGCGGGCCCCCGATGATGAAGGTCAGGCGGGGGTGGGACATGGAAACCCGCTCAATCCGGCTGGCCAGCTCACGGGATGAGCGGCTTTTTCCCCCGCGGTCCAGGGCCACCACGTATTCCCGGTCACCGATCCGCCGTGCAATGGCCTTTCCCTCTTCGGCCAGGACGATGCGGGCGGGGCTTCCTTTCCGGATGCGGGCGGGCCTCACGCTCTCCCATTCCACACGGGCGTATCTTTTGAGGCGTTTCAGGTAGAACGCCTCTCCCTGCTCGAGAAACGCGGCGCGGGTGCGGTCAACCACTATGATTTTTATTGTGAGCATCCGGGTGCGGCAGCCGGCCCGATGCCAGTTCTTCACACAGGTTTTTCACGGCCAGTGTGATCTGGGATTGGGCGAGGCGGTAGTGGTAGGTGGATTTTCCAAAGGGGTCGATGATGTCATCCTCCCTGCCGTCCGGGGAGATGAACCGGCCCAGTGGCATGATTTTTATCTCCGCTTCGGGGAACCATTCTTTCAGAAGGCGTTCCTGGGCGCCCTCCATGACCAGGATCAGGTCGGCCTTTTCCATGTCCTCCCGTGAAATCCGCCTGGCCCGGTGCGGTTCCCAGGGAACGCCTTTCGCGATCAGAAAGGCGGTCATTTTCGGATCGGGCGGGGCGCCGGGATAGGCATGGAGCCCGGCGGAGGCGGCCGAAACCGTGTTTTTCCCGCGGCGCCGCATTTCGTCTTCAAACAGGACCTTTGCCAGGAAGCTCCTGCTGATGTTGGCGCTGCAGACGAAAAGGATGTTCACCTGTCCGGTTCCCCCTCAAGATCCAGAATCCGGGCGATCTCCCGGGTCGTCCGGCGGACGAATTCTTCCATGTCCTTACCCGAAAGGGGCCGGCCGGGTTCCGGGTATTTTTCAAGACCTTCGGGCTGCACCGCCACCGGGGCGTTTCTGAGTTCCTCCCTGGGTGTCACGTGGAATTCCGGTCCGAAGGTGTTCTGGAAATACATGTCCTGGAACACGGCGAACTTGAGCACATGGGCCGTGGAGTCCAGCACCGCCATGTCGCCGGAGCGCACGTAACCGGCTTCCACCGCCTTCCTGAGGCCGGCCAGGGATTCTCCTCCCTGGGTGCAGGCGATATGGCCGTTCCGGTTGGCGATGATCATGTTGTCCATGATCTCCTGTTCCGTCACCTGAACCACGTGAATCCTCTTTTCTCCGGCCATCCGGTTGTATTCCCGGGCCAGGTGGATCACCCGGGGCATGGAGACCGGGTTTCCGATCATGGCGGCCTGGGCCACGCTGGGCCGGACCGTTACCGGCGAAAAGTCCCTTTTTTCAGGGTCCGGCTCCAGGTAGTACCGGTAAACGGGGTCCGCGTGTTCGGACTGGACCCCGATGATGGCGGGAAGGCACGAGATAACGCCCGCCCCGAGGAACTTCAGGAAACCGCTCATGACGGCCGTAATATTGCCGGCGTTTCCGATGGGGACCACCACGGCCTTTTTCTCCAGGTCGTAGTCGAAGTCCTGGGCGATTTCGTATGAAAAAGACTCCTGTCCCAGGATACGCCAGCTGTTTTTGGAATTGAGGAGGGCCACGGGATATCGTTCGGCCAGGGATTCCACCACTTTCATGCAGTCGTCGAACACCCCGGGGATCTCCAGGACCCTGGCCCCGCTTCCCAGGGGTTGTGAAAGCTGCTGCGGGGTGACCTTTCCCTTTGGGAGCAATACCGCCGATTTCAGAAAATCCTCCAGGTACGAGGCGTAAAGGGCGGCGGACGCGGAGGTGTCCCCGGTGGAGGCGCATACCGAGAGCAGGCGTTTCATCTTTTTTTTCTTCGCCAGGTGATTGAGGTAGCTCAGCGCGCAGGCCATGCCGCGGTCCTTGAACGAGGCGCTGGGATTGAGCCCGTCGTTCTTGAAGCAGAAATCGACGCCCGCCCGTTCCTTCATGCGGTCGTTGGCCTCCACCAGGGGAGTGTGTCCCTCTCCCAGGTAAACGATGTGATCCAGCGGGATCACGGGGGCGATGAACTCGTAATAACGGAAGATTCCCTTCAGGGGCGGGAGGTTCAGCATCCGGCGGTAATCGAAAATCCGGCGCCAGTGGTCCCCGCCCATCTCGTTGATGCGCCGGAGGTTCCGGTCGTGGAGCAGCAGGACGCCGCCGCATTCCGGGCATGTGTAGAGGATCCGGTCGATATCCGGCT
>CAZCVB010000120.1:0-7413 GCA_964501805.1 uncultured Desulfobacteraceae bacterium
GCGTGGCTGCGGGACTGGATTACGTGGGAGTATCCCCCATCCTTTCGTCCATGAGGGACAGCCGAAGGGTCCGGTTCGAAGCGGCCACGGACGAAGAAGTGCTGAAGGCCTTTTCCCTCGTCGCGAGGAAAGAGGGGCTTGTCCCCGCGCTGGAATCGGCTCACGCCTTTGCGCAGGCCTTTAAAGAGCTTCCCGGCCTGGGCAGGGACGACATCATCCTGGTCAACCTGTCCGGCCGGGGAGACAAGGATATCATTACGGTGGCGGATGCCCTCGGTGATCCGGGGTGGCGGGCGTTCATGAAGAGAAAGGCGGAGGAATATGGCGCTTGAATCTTATATCAGGGGGAGAAGGGAAAAAAAAGAGATCCTTCTGATGACCCATATCGTCCTGGGATATCCCTCGTTCGAGGATTGCTTCAAGATCATTGAGGCCATGGTCGGTGCGGGCGTGGACCTTGTGGAGCTCCAGATCCCTTTTTCAGAGCCCATTGCGGACGGCCCGGTCATCCTCAGGGCGAATCAGGCGGCCCTGGAGAGGGGAGTGACGGTCGGGGAATGCCTTGATTTTGCGGGGGAAATCGCCCGGCGTTTTGAAATCCCCTTCCTCGTCATGAGTTACTACAACATCCTGTTCAAGCATGGCGTGAAACGGTTCGTGTCCCTTATGGCACGTGAATGCCTGCAAGGGGCCATCGTTCCCGATCTCCCGCCCGAGGAAGCGGGAGAGTACCTGAAGGCCATGAAAGATGAAAATCTCAATCCCGTATTCATCTTTTCCCCAACCACCGCGGATGAACGAATGAGATATATCGCCTCCCAGGGGAGCGGGTTCATATACTGTGTTTCACGAATGGGCGTCACCGGGGCCCCGACCGATTTTTCCGGCAGGCTTGACAGGTACCTGGCCCGTTGCCTCAGGGCCTCTTCTTTGCCCCTTGCCGTCGGCTTCGGGGTTAAAGAAAGGGCCGACGTCGAATTCCTGAAAGGAAAGGCGGATATCGCGGTCGTCGGCTCCCAGGCCATCCGCACCGTTGAGGAACAGGGGGTTGAAAGTATCGGAACTTTTATTGCCGCGCTGCGATAAGCCGGCCCGGGAGTTATCCGTCTTTCGCCCTTTCCGCGCGATTCCCTCCCGCGGCGGGGCGGACCGGATGATGCCGGATCGGGTATCGCTCGCCGTTTACCGGAAGATAGTAGGACCCGTCTTCCCCTTCGAGGAAAGCGGCGAGCTGGTAATAGGCCGGACGGACGAACCGGGCCGGGAACCGTCCGTTCCTGACCCGGCAGTAGAGGACATCCTGCTCGCCCACGAAGAGGGTCTCCGGCTGCAGCGCCTCCCGGGTGTCGTCGCTCAGTCGCAGGACAAATCGGCCGTCCACGGGGTCGACGCCCCATACCACGAAGGCCGTGTCCGCCACATCCACCCGGCAGCGTTTTCCCTCCCATGTGATCACGTATCGGCCCCTGGAATCGAGTTCCATGTTCCGGTAAAACTCCCGGATGAACTCGCGGCGGACCATCTCCGCGCCCGAGTGGAACCATCTTCCTTCCCTGTCGATGGAGATGGCGCAGGGGGGCAGGTCATCCGAGAGGGTCGTATTTTTCTTTTCTTCCGAATCCATGGAAACGCCGGGAGGCGGGATGATCCCGTCATGTTGAAGCGGTTTTTTTTCGCGGGCGGCGGCCCTTTCGCCCGGCGGGCCTTCGGGCGGGAGGGGCGATTCCCCTTTGCTCCAGCCAGCGGCGGGCGTCCGCGTGCAGGTCCTTCAGGGGGGAGCGGAGCAGGATGGCCTTGTACATCTCCGCCTCGGCCAGTTCGTCACTCAGTCCCAGGCAGTGCGACAGCCTGCCGGCCTGCATCGGGTGGGCGGCCACGTGGGCCTTGAAGGCCCGAACATCCCGTTTCCGCAGCACGCGGTTGAGGTTTCGATGAAAACCGGCGTATCCCTGCTCGATGTCGCGTTCGTCCATGATCCCCGTCCCCCGGGCATGCGGTATGCGGCGGGGGGTCCTATGACCCTGAATGAATGGCGTCAAAGGTCCTGTCGGAAACCTCGGCGACCTTTTCCCGGCCCACCACCGGCACCCGGCCCGCCATCCGGATCACCTCGTCCTCGTCCATGCGGAGGTTCTCGGCGATCATGGCCGTTTTTATGCTTTCATCCGGGAGCGCGGTCCCGCAGACCACGACCGACCCCATGAATTCTCCGTCCGAAAAAATCGGGATGAGGCATTTGGACATGTTGGCTTCACAGGAGACGATCACGGGCCGCCGTTTTTCCTTTGCCTCTTTGGACATGAATTTCTGGGTCTTTGCGCAGATGCCGATCAGGGAATCCTTGTCCGCGCGGATGGCCGCGCAGAGATCGTGCCGTTCGCCGCTCTCCTGGAGGACAAAACTGTGCGGGTCCACGAGCGCCGTGGGCATATCCAGGGATCGGCACAGGTTGTCCAGGATTTCCTGCCATTTTTCTTCCGTCTTGAGATCATACAGGTTCATGCTTCCTCCTTATATCCGGAATTGAGCCCTTGTCGGCGCGGCAACGGTCTGAAAAATCCGCCCGCATCGTGAAAAATCATACCGGAAGGACGGGAGGGTGTCAATCTTCCGCGGCGGACAATGATCCGGACCCCGGAGCGAACCCTGTCTGAACGACCCGCCGGTTCCGGTCCTGCGTGATCCGCCGGATATTCTTGACAACTCCCGCGGGTTTGCTTAAATATTCGTAACTGCTTGCGGTTTTGAAAAGGACGGGAGCGGGGCAAAACGGTCAGTGCAGGATCCAGGGGTTGGTCGGAATACCTGTATTCTCATGGATATTTTCTCAGGGAAGGAGCAATCACACATGGCGGATGCGGAAGGACTTCTGGAAGCAAGGCGTGCGGCCGATATGGCGGCCGAGCAAAAAGGAGGCCCGGGAAAACGGATCAAGGGGGCGGACCACCTGGGCTGGGGGATGCGGAACCGGCTGTCCCGGTTGATCCGGGCGGACGGGCACTGTCAGTTCCTGCCCATCGATCACGGCTATTTCCAGGGCCCCACCCGGTGTCTCGAAAGACCCGGTGAGACCATTCGCGACCTGGTGCCGTATGCCGACGGGCTGTTCGTCACCCGCGGCGTGTTGCGGGCGGCCGTCGACCCGGATCTTGAGACGCCCGTGATTCTCAGGGTATCGGGAGGCACCAGCGTGGTGGGGAAGGACCTGGCCGACGAGGTGCTCACCACGTCGGTGGACGAGATGGTCCGCCTCAACGTGGCGGCCGTTGGCATTTCCATCTTCGTGGGGTCTGATTACGAAAAACAGACGCTGGAGAGCCTGGCGCTCCTGGTGGACGAATGCGAGGCGTACGGGATTCCGGTCATGGCGGTCACCGCCGTGGGAAAAGAGCTGGAGAAACGGACCGCCCGCTACCTGGCCCTCTCCTGCCGCATCGCCGCCGAGCTGGGGGCCAGGATCGTAAAAACCTATTACTGCGAGGAATTCGACCGGGTGACCAACGGGTGCCCGGTGCCGGTGGTGATCGCGGGCGGCCCCAGATGCGAGACCGAACTGGAGGTCTTCGAGTTCGTTTACGACGGCATGCAAAAGGGGGCCATCGGCGTCAACCTGGGCCGGAACGTCTGGCAGAACCCGCATCCCGCGGCCATGATGCGGGCCCTGAACGCGGTGATCCATGAGGGCGCCACCCCGGCCCAGGCATTCGATCTGTTCAATACGCTCAAGCAGGCCGCATGACGGCCGGATCGGCCCCTGAAAGCGGCCCTGTCCGGAGAAAAGAGGTCCTCCCATGTCCGTTCCCGAAAGCATGCGCGTGCTCATGTATTACAGCAACCGGGATGTGCGGGTCGAACGGATGCCGGTGCCTGAAATCGGGCCGGGCGAACTCCTGGTGAAGGTGATGGCCAGCGGGATCTGCGGCAGCGACGTGATGGAGTGGTACCGCCGCGACAAGGTGCCGCTGGTCCTGGGACATGAGGTGGCCGGGGAGGTGGTCGCCACCGGGGAAGGGGTGGAGAAGTTTTCGCCCGGCGACCGGGTGGCCGCCACCCACCATGTCCCCTGCAACACCTGCCATTACTGCCTGAACGGCCACCATACCGTCTGCGACACCCTGCTGAAGGGGACCCGTTTTCATCCCGGCGGTTTTGCGGAATATATCCGGGTCCCGGCCATCAACGTGGACCGGGGCGTGTTCCCGGTTCCGGAAGGCGTGTCCTATGAAAAGGCGTCTTTCATGGAACCCCTGGCCTGCGTCCTGCGGGGACAGAAAAACGCGCGCCTGAAACCCGGGCACTCGGTGCTGGTGATGGGCAGCGGTATCTCGGGCCTGCTCCACGTGGCCCTGGCGCGGGCCCTCGGGGCCGGTCTCGTGGCGGCGGCGGACACCATCCCTTTCCGGCTCCAAAAGGCCTCCGAGATGGGGGCGCACCTGGCGCTGACCGCGGATGACCGCATGATCCCGGCGTTCAGGAAGGCCAATGACGGCCGGCTGGCGGACCTCGTGATCGTCTGTTTCGACGGCTTTATCCCCCTGGCCCTCAGGTCCGTGGAGCGGGGCGGAACGGTCCTGCTGTTCGGCGGGGCCCCGGAAGGGGCGACCCTCCCCGCAACCATCAACGACCTCTTCTGGCGGACGGAAATCACCCTGACCGGCACCTATGCAGGCGCGCCCCATGACTGTGACACGGCGCTCAGTCTGATCCGGGCGGGTTCGGTGCCGGTGGAGAAGACCGTCACGCATGTCCTTCCCCTGGAGGAGGGCCCGGCCGGGTTTCGGGCGGTGTGTGACCCGGTGCGGCACGACTGCATCAAGGTCATCGTGACCCCGCACGGCGACCCGGACGGGAGAGAAGGGAAGGCGGTGTAGGAACGACACGCCGGCCGCCGGGCTTTTCACCGGATGCGCCGCGTAGCGGGAAAATCTGGAACAGAGGCATTTTCAGGGATCACAACGAACCCATTGACATGACAGGAGGGCAATACCATGTCGTCTCGGAACGCGAACACGTCGAAGGAATTCGAAAGGGCGCTTGAAATCGGGCGGCCCCCCAACATTGTGCAGCGGTTTCCAAACTCCCGCGCGTTGATCGTGAGCGGAAAGGTGATCGACCGGGCCCTGATGAAAAAGGGGAAGGCCATGACCATCGCGGCCAACGGCCGGAACCATTTTGTGATTCGCGGGGTCCTCATGGCCGCCCAGCGGGCCAACGCCGCCGTCATCATCGAGATCGCCAAGTCCGAGGGAGGGGCCAGTGCCTATTGCGCCACCAGCTTCTGGAACCTGGCGCGCCAGGTGGACGCGGTGATGAACGAACTGGGCATCACCGTCCCGGTGGCCATCCACGCGGATCATTACGGGATCAAGAGCGACGCGGACGTGGAGACGGGAAAGGTGGAAATCCCCTCCATGTTCGATGCGGGAATCACGTCCATCGCCATCGACGCATCGCATCTGCCGGACGACCGGAACCTCCTGGCCAATATCGCGTTGAGTTCCTATGTCCCGGACTGGGCGGGATACGAGACGGAGGTGGGGGAGATAAAAGGAAAGGAAGGGCTTTCCACCGTGGACGAGGCACTGTTCCTGATCAAGGGGCTGAACGCCCACGGGATCTTTCCGGACTGGATCGCCCTCAACAACGGGACCACTCACGGCATCGAGGCCAGTGATAAGGGCATCCAGGTCCCGTTGACCGCTGAGATCCACGAGGCCCTGGCCCCCTACGGGATCTCCGGGGCCCAGCATGGCACCTCGGGGAACAATTCCGACCGTCTCAGGCGGATCGCCGGCGAGACGCGCACCACCAAGGCCAACGTGGCCACGGCATTGCAGATGATTTCCTGGGGTGTGGAAGTGAACGACTACGGGAATGCCCGGCTGGACGAAAACGGGGATTTCATCAAGGTCCCCGGAAAGGGGGTCTCGGAGGCGGTCTGGGCCGACATGGTTGCGTATGCGGAAGAGCGGGGCCTGAAGGGCGGGAATTACAAAAAACTGAATCTTCCCTTTGAAAACCGTCTCCTGGGACAGCCCGGGGAGGTGCGGGAGCGGATGGCAAAGGGCGTGGAGGACTTTGTTTACACCCTCCTGACCGAGGTGTTTAATGCCGGGGACACGGCGTCCCTGGCCGTCGGCGCGGTCCTGGAGGCCGGTTCGTACGATCTGGGCGCAAAGACCGGCCGGATCGAAGCCCCCGGGGAATGGACCGAGGAGAAGATTCATAAGCGGGCCGCGGCATTGAACACGGACAAGGGGCCTGCCGGCGATTTTGACGATTGAGCCCCGACGAGCATCGGCCGCCCGCCCGTCCGGGCAAGCCCGCGGAAAGACGACACGCATGAAAACAGACGCCACATCCGGCACCGACGACCATCCGTGGATAAGGGATATCCGGGAAAACGACCGGGTATCGGGATGCTACCTGGTCCGGGAAAAGAAGATGGGAACCACCCGCAGGGGCGACCCGTTTCTCACGCTGGTCCTGTCGGACCGGACCGGGGAGCTGGCGGCAAAGATATGGGACGATGCGGAACGACTCTCTTCCCTGTTCAGCGAAGGCGATGTCGTGGCGGTGGAGGGGATCGCCGGTTCCTACCGGGGCCGGATCCAGGTCACGGTATCGCGGCTGAAGCCGGTGGAGGGGGAGGCGGACCCGGGGATTTTTTATGAGACCGCGCCGCAGGATCCGTCGCGCATGATGGCGTCGTTAAAAAAGATCCTCCGCGGGATCGAAAACACGCACATGAGGCGACTCGTGGACCGGTTCCTGGCCGACCGGAGCTTTATCTCCCGGTTTCGGCGGGCGCCCGCGGCCAAGAACTTCCACCACGGGTACGTGGGGGGGCTCCTGGAGCACACCCTTTCGGTCTGCCGGCTGGCGGACCTGATGGCGGGGCATTACCCGGCCCTGGACCGGGACCTGCTGGTCACCGGGGCGTTCCTGCACGATATCGGAAAGATCCGGGAACTCCGTTTCGACGGTCCCATCGATTATACCACCGAGGGGCGCCTGGTGGGTCACGTGGCGCTCGGCGCCGCCATGCTGGACGAAAAGCTCTCCGGGTTGAAGGATTTTCCCGAGGACCTGGCGGTCCGTCTCAGGCATCTCCTCCTCAGCCACCACGGGGAGTACGACTTCGGCTCCCCCAAGCGGCCAAAATTCCTGGAGGCGTTCGCCCTTCATCTGATCGACGACCTGGACGCCAAGATGAACGGGTTGAACCGCTTCATGGAAAAAGACCGTCAGGAAGGGGCGTGGACCGATTTCAACCGGTTGTTCGGACGGTATTTTTTCAAGGAGAGGATGCCCGGCGAGCCGGATCCGCAGGAGCGGGAGCCCGGGGATGCCGCCGGTAGGCAGGGGGTGTTGTTCCGCTCCTGAACCGGGAAGGCATTGTGGCGGGTAAAC
>CAZCVB010000121.1:0-7395 GCA_964501805.1 uncultured Desulfobacteraceae bacterium
TACCGTTTCGCCCCCATGTCAAAGGTTCTGAATCGAAAATCGATGCCGAACTTCCGGGACAGCGCCTCCAGGGCCTTGACGCCCTCGGCCACCACTTCCGGGCCGGTGCCGTCCCCCGGGATCAAGGCGATGTCATAGGTCTTCTGTTCTGCCACGGCGCCCCCTATTTTTTTCTTTCTTGCGGTTTTCCGGCCTCAGGGCGCGGACTGCGGCCCCCGCGCGCCACATCTCGGCGTCCCTCAATGCCGCCAGTTCCTCTTCCAGCCGCTCCCGGTAATCCGCCGCGCTGTTGGCTTCAAGGACCACCCGCGTTTCCTCTCCGGAGACCACGCGTCCGTAGAGTTCGTCAAAGACCGGCGCCACCGCGGCCCTGAACCTGGGCATCCAGTCCAGGGCCCCCCTCTGTGCCGTGGTGCTGCAGTTGGCGAACATCCAGTCCATCCCGTTCTGGGCCACCAGCCGGATCAGGCTCTGGGTCAGTTCCTCAACGGTCTCGTTGAACGCCTCGCTCGGCGTATGCCCGTGCCTGCGGAGGAGATCGTACTGGGCCTCCATGACGCCTGCCAGGCAGCCCATCAGGACACCCCGCTCTCCTGTCAGATCACTGTACACCTCTTTTTCAAAAGTGGTAGGAAAAAGATATCCCGATCCGATACAGATTCCCAGGGCCAGGGCCCGCTCCCGGGCCCTGCCCGTGTAATCCCGGTACACCGCGTAACTGGAATTGATGCCGCTCCCGTCCAGGAAATTGAGCCGCACGTTCCGGCCCGACCCTTTGGGCGCCACCAGGATGACGTCCACATCGTCCGGCGGAATCACCCCGGTCTGATCCTTGTATACGATGGAAAACCCGTGGGAAAACCCGAGCGCGTCACCCGCGTTCAGGCAGGACCGGACGGCGGGCCAGGTGGCCACCTGCCCCGCGTCCGATACCAGGAACTGGACGATCGTCCCCCTCCTGGCGGCCTCTTCAATGGGAAAAAGCGTTTCCCCGGGAACGAATCCGTCATCCACGGCCTTCTGCCACGTGCGTCCGCCCTCTCTCTGACCCACGATGACGCTGACGCCGTTGTCCCTGAGATTCAGGGCCTGTCCCGGTCCCTGCACGCCATACCCCAGAACCGCCACGGTCTCGTCCTTAAGCACGGACCTTGCCTTTTCGATACTGAACTCCTCGGCGGTCATCACCTCTTCGACGACCCCTCCAAAATCAATCTCTGCCATTTACGGCCTCCTTTGTCTGTTTTTCGCGTGCCAGGGCGATGGCGCCCGTGCGGGCGATCTCCTTGATGCCCATGGGCCTCAGGAGATTCAGGAAGGCACTGATCTTGCCTTCATCGCCGGTCACCTCCACCGTGTAGCATTCCGTTCCCACATCCACGACCCGGCTCCGGAAGATATCCACCATCCGGAGGATCTCCGCCCGCATTTCGGGTTTGGCCCGCACCTTGATCAGCACCATCTCCCGCTGGACATACGCGGTCCCGGTAAAATCCACCACCTTGATCACATTGATCAGCTTGTTCAGCTGTTTCTTGATCTGTTCGATAATCGCCATGTCGCCGACGGTGACCAGGGTGATCCTGGATACCTCCGGATCCAGGGTCTCCGCCACGCAGAGGCTCTCGATATTGAATCCCCTGCCGCTGAACAACCCCGCGATCCGCGACAGGACGCCGGGCTGGTTTTCCACCAGCAGTGAAAGGATATGCTTCTCTCTCTTGTCCATGAATTCCTTTTCCTCCGTCCGGGGAGCCGCTATACAAGGAGCATTTCCGTTATGGCGGCCCCCGCCGGGACCATCGGATACACCTTTTCTTCCCGTTCCACGATAAATTCCATGATCACGCTCTCCTTCAGGGAAAGCCCCTTTTTGAGAACCGCCTCCACCTCGTCCGGGGTCTCGGCCCGGAGCCCCGCCGCGCCGTAGGCCTCGGCAAGCTTGATAAAATCGGGGGCATGTTCCATGCCGGTAAAGGCATAGCGCTTTTCGTAAAAGAGTTCCTGCCACTGGCGCACCATCCCCATGTAGCGGTTGTTGAGGATGATCACCTTGATGGGCAGCCGGTACTGGACCGCCGTGGCCATTTCCTGGATATTCATCTGGATGCTGGCGTCCCCGGCGATGTCCACCACCAGTTCGTCCGGACAGGCGATCTGGGCGCCGATGGCGGCCGGAAGACCGAATCCCATGCATCCCAGGCCACCGGACGTGATGAAGCGGTTGGGCTGATCCAGATGATAGTACTGGGCCGCCCACATCTGGTTCTGGCCCACCTCGGTGGCGATGATCGCATTGCCCCCCGTCAGTTCGTAGAGTTTTTCCACCACGTACTGCGGCTTGATCGCCCTGTCCTGGGTGTATGCCAGAGGCCGGGTGCTCCGCCAGGCCTCGATCTGCTCGAACCATTCCCTGTGCCGTTCCTTCAGCCCGGAAAGATCCTCTCCGTCCAGGAGGGCGTTCAACCGTTCAAGGGTGATCCTGCAGTCGCCCACCACCGGAACCGCGACGGGGATGTTCTTCCGGATGGAAGTGGGATCGATATCGATATGAACGATTTTGGCCAAGGGTGCGAAGGCCTCGGTTTTTCCGGTGACACGGTCATCGAAACGGACCCCTACGGCGATGAGAAGATCACACGCCCCCGACGCCATATTGGCCCGATAGGTGCCGTGCATCCCGATCATGCCCAGCCAAAGGGGCGTCCGGCTCGCCGGAAACGCGCCCAGACCCATGAGCGTGGTGGTCACCGGCGCATCGATTTTTTCCGAAAACTCCCTGAGCGCCGAAGCGGCCTTTGAGGCCACCACGCCGCCCCCCGCGAGGATCAGCGGTTTTCGGGCCTGCCGGATCAAATCCTTCACCTTGTTCAATTGCTTCACATTCGGATTATAGGTGGGCTGATACGACCTGAGATCGACCTTTTCCACCGGTTCGTACCGGGCGGTCATGGCCATGAGGTCCTTGGGAAGGTCCACCACCACGGGTCCCGGCCGTCCGGACTTGGCGATATGAAAGGCCTCCTTGATGATCCTCGCCAGGTCTTCGATGCGGGTCACCAGGTAACTGTGCTTGCTGCAGGGCCGGGTGATCCCGATGATATCCACTTCCTGGAACGCGTCGTTCCCGATCAGCGCGGTGGGAATCTGTCCGGTAAGGACCACCAGAGGGATCGAATCCATATGGGCCGACGCGATGCCGGTGATGGTATTGGTGGCGCCGGGTCCGGATGTCACCAGGCAGACGCCCACCTTTCCCGAGGCGCGGGCGTACCCGTCCGCCGCGTGGACCGCTCCCTGCTCATGGCGCACCAGGACATGTCGGATATCGGTCTTCAGCAGCTCATCGTAAATGTCGATCACCGCGCCTCCCGGGTAGCCGAAGACGGTGTCCACGCCTTCCGCTTCCAGGCATTTCAACAGTATTTGTGCTCCTGTCATTTTCATCGTCATTTCCTCTTATCTTTGTTTCACGCTCCAGATGTTTTCAAAAGGTTCCGTTTTCCCGGATGTACGCCACCAGCCCCCCGGCATCTATGATCCGTCGCATGAAGGGGATCACCGGGTTTGCGTTCAGCGCTTCCCCCCGGTCGCGGACACGGATCTCACCGGTGGCAAGGTCCACCGACAGGGTTTCCCCTTCGTTCACGAAATCGGGCGACACCGAAAGATCCAGGACCGGGAGCCCGATATTGAATGCGTTCCGGTAAAATATTCTGGCAAAGCTCCTGGCGATCACCACCCGGATCCCGGCGGCCTTCAACGCCACGGGCGCGTGTTCTCTCGAAGAACCGCACCCGAAGTTGACCCCGGCCACGACGATATCTCCCTCTTTCACGTCCCTGGCGAAATCGGGCCGCACATCCGCGAAACAGTTCCGCGCCAGCTCTCCCTCATCCGACACATTCAGGTATCGCGCCGGAATGATCAGGTCCGTGTCCACGTGGTCCCCGAATTTCCATACCCTGCCGTTGATTTTCATGTCGTCCGTATCCTCCTTGCATCGGCCCGGGAAGCACCCTCTCCGGGCCGGATTCAGCCGGGCACCCGGCCTGTTAAAGGGCGCTTTCCGCCGGGGAAAGGCTCGGATTCTCCTTCAGGTATTCCAGCCGGTTCAGGCCGTTGACATACGCCTTTGCGCTGGCCGTGATGATATCCGGATCCGCCCCTTTTCCAAGGGCCACCAGGCCGTTCTCCTGGAGCCGGACCGTCACCTCGCCCTGTGCGTCCATCCCGCCGGTGATGGCGTTGACGGAGAACCGCATGAGCCGGGACCGGCTTCCGGTCATCTTGGCGATGGTGTTAAAGGCGGCGTCGATGGGCCCCACACCGAAGCCGGCCCCCTGGGCCTCTTCCCCCCGGATCTTCATCCGGACCGTCGCCGTGGGAACCGCCACTGTTCCGCTGACCACGTTCAGATACTCCAGCTCATAGATATCCGGGACCCTCAGAATCTCTTCCGCCACCAGGGCCTCGATATCCTCGGCAAGGATCTCCTTCCGCTTGTCCGCCAGGCCCTTGAACTTCTCGAAAAGCCGGTTCAGGTCTTCACGGGAGAGATCATAGCCCAGTTCGGCCAGCTTTTCCCTGAAGGCGTGCCGCCCCGAATGCTTGCCGATGACCAGCCGGTTGCTGGAGAGCCCCACGGTTTCGGGGCGCATGATCTCGTAGGTCATGGGATTCTTCAGGACCCCGTCCTGGTGAATTCCCGCCTCGTGGGCAAAGGCGTTGGCCCCGACGACCGCCTTGTTGGGCTGCACCACCACGCCGGTGACAAGGGAGACGAGGCGGCTGGTGGGGTGGATCTGCGCGGGATTGACGGAGGTCTCCAGTCCCATCAGGTCCTTCCGCGTATGCAGGGTCATGACGACTTCTTCAAGGGAGGTGTTCCCCGCGCGCTCGCCGATGCCGTTGATGGTCACCTCCACCTGGCGCGCCCCCGCCCGGATGCCGGCCAGGGTGTTGGCCGTTGCCAGTCCCAGGTCATTGTGACAGTGAACGCTGATCACCGCCCGGTGAATGTTGGGGGTATGGGACCGGACATAAGAAACCAGTTCGGAGAACTCTTCGGGAACGGCGTACCCCACCGTGTCCGGGAGGTTGACGGTCGTGGCCCCGGCCTCGATGGCGGCCCCGAAGACCCTGCAGAGATAGTCCCTGTCGGACCGGGTGCCGTCCTCGGTGGAGAACTCGACATTGTCCGTAAACGTTCTGGCATAGCGGACCGCATCAACGGCCTGCCGGACGACCTCGTCCCGGCTCATCTTGAGCTTGTACTTCAGGTGGATGTCCGAAGTTGCGATAAACGTATGGATCCTCGGGTTCGCGGCGCCCCGGACCGCGGCCCAGGCCCGGTCGATATCGTCCCTGGACGTCCGGGCCAGTGCGGTTACCTGGACGTTCCGGATCCTGTCGGCGATCATGCGGACCGATTCGAAATCGCCCTGCGAAGAGGCGGGAAATCCCGCCTCCATGACATCCACGCCCAGTTTTTCCAGCTGAAGGGCCAGGCGGAGTTTTTCCGCCGCGTTCATGCTGGCCCCGGGTGACTGCTCCCCGTCCCTCAGGGTCGTGTCAAATATGACCACTCGGTTTTCCATGATAATCCTCCCTGTCTCTCGTCAATTCGAAAAAAATCAGGCCGTTTCCGGCCGCGCGCGGCAGGGGAAAAACGCCCCGCATGCCGCGCCCTCTCCCCTTTCGAATCAACGGCCAAGGACCCTCCGCAGGTCCCCGGGGGAACCTGCGGTAAATCTCTCCGAAATATCTGAATCAATCATTAAAAGATCCTCCGAAACACCATGACGCACCTGCTGCCGAACCGTGCCGTTCGCGCCAAAAAAAAATCCGTTACCAGGACCGGCCTGGTAACGGATTTTTCAGCGTTTCTTGAACTTACCGTGTCATTACCAGGCCCGGGCGTTTCAGTCCGACAACCCCGAGAAGGAGCAGCAAGGACAGGACGACCCCTTCCAGACGAATAATAACGCCGGTAATGACGGGAATATGATTTATAATGGTGGTTTTCACTTTTGTTTGTTCCTCTCGAAACGCGATGACACCCGGTCCGGTTACCGGGGAACATCCGATGGCGTGCTTCTAATAAAACCGGGCATGCCTGTCAAGAACATTTTTTATTTTTTTCGTTTCCGCCCGATGTCCCCGCACCGGAGAATGGCCTGTCAGCCGCCCCGGCCACGAACCGCCGGATCTGATCAAAGGCTTCAAAAAATTCATTCCCGTCTCCCTGCCCGATGATCCCGAACAGGTCCTCTACGGCACGGAGGTAGCCTTTCACGGCATCCCCGGCCGCCGGGTTTTCCTTGAGGAGCGATTCGAACAGGCCGGGTCGCTGCATCGCCATCTCCTCGATCCGGCGCGTCCTGCGCTGAAAGCTCTGGGTCGCGCACCCGGTGATCTCCTCCCAGCTGAAGCCCGAAGCGAGGAGGCATCGGGCCAGCGCCAGCGACGCGAAATGATTCACTCCCTGGATGAGGCCCATCAAGCGGTCATGCCTTTCCGCGGACAGCATAACCACCCTCAGGCCTCCCTGCTCCAGGATACGGGTCAGCCAGCGTCGCCACCACTCTCCCCTGCCGGGACACAGGGCCACCCGCTTCTCCGGGACAGGATCCGGATCGGGTCCGAAAAGGGGATGCGCGCCCAGCACGGCGGCCCTGGAATGGTCCAGCATCGCGGCCAGGGGACGCGCCTTGACGGAGGTCAGGTCCATGAGAAGTCCCTCTTCCCGCACCAGCGGCCCGATCCGCTTGATAACCGGCAGGGTTTCGGGAATGGGGACTGAGACCACCACCACATCGCAACGCGCGGCCAGATCTTCCGGGAAAAGGGGAGTTTTTCGGCCGGCCCGGAGGACCTCCAACCCGGCCTGTTCCAGAAAAGCGGCGAACCATGACCCCATCCCGCCGGTCCCTCCCACGATACCGATCCGGGGTGATCCGGGTTCGGCTACGAATCCCATGGATCTCCTCCCGCCGGGTACGAACCGAGACGTTTCATAAAGGCGCACCGCTCCGCCATCTCGTCCAGTGCCCGCGCCAGGGGATCCTCCTGCTGGTGGCCCTCCATGTCCACAAAAAAGACGTACTCCCAGTCGGCGCTTTTCTGCGGCCTGGACTCGATCCGGGTCATGTTGATACGGTTCCTCGCCAGGACCTCCAGGGCCGCCTGCAGGGCGCCCGGCGCATGTTTGAGGGAAAACAGGATGGAGGTCTTGTCGTTTCCCGTGGGCGCCGGTTCTTCCTGCGAAACGCACAAAAAACGGGTCACGTTCCGGGCGCGGTCCTCGATATTGGCGGCCGCGATGCGGAGGCCGTAAATCCCGGCGCACAGGCGTCCGCCCACGGCCGCGGTCCCCGCTTCCTCCGCCGCCTT
>CAZCVB010000122.1:0-5451 GCA_964501805.1 uncultured Desulfobacteraceae bacterium
TTTGACTCGTCTGCCTTGTGTCATGGCGCAGGCTGGAAGAACCCGAATTCCGGCGTTTCTGCGCTTTGCCCGTGGTGGGATAAGGTTTCATGCGCCTGTTCGCGGGCGGTCAAGAGATGGTGATTTCTGAAATTCAGTAAAAGCTATAAAGATTTGTCTCCATTGTCAAGAAAGAACGCGGGAGCCCGCGGGGAGGGCGAGGACCGATAACCTGCGCCTTTCCGGCGGCCCCCAGGTACTCGGTTTTGAGATTGCCGGAGAATCCTCCGTGGGTGCGGCACCCCAACAGTCTCCTTTACGGCTCATGCCGGGGATCATTGTGAAACCTTTTTCATCATCCACCGGAGACAGGCAATCGCCCGTCGGAGACTCTCGGATTGTCCGCTGGCCGTCTCGGGTCGCCATGAGGTCTGTACGTATTCAATCAGTCTTGAGGCATAGGCCGGTCCAACTGATCTGCCACTGCCTTCTCTGGGTACCATATCTCTTCTAACCGCGAGACGCCGGGAACGGCGCGCCAAATTGACCATCTCCCTTTTTGGGTCGTCAAGTTGTTCGGGATCAGCGGGTATCCTGTTGCGGCCGACGCCCAAGAATGAGGCCAGGGAATCCGCATCTCCCATCAGCCACGCCTCGACCTCACGTACGGCAACGCGAAAGCACAGATAAGGAGCAGGGTCGGGCATCCAGGTCTCACAAAACGGTGGCGGGCAATCGGCATCATTATCAAGGTCCACCAGAACCAGCCACGGCCATCTCCTGGCCGCGTTATTGAATCCCTGGATTTTTTGACGCAGGAAGGCCTTCCCGTTTTTTCCGAAAATCGGTCCGGGCCGCCCCCCGGCCTCAATGATCAGTTTTTGTGCCACCGCTTCGTCCACAATTCCTTCCACGGCAGCGGAAATTATCAAGGCACCATTCATTTCAAACATCCCCGAACATTGTCAGCTGCTGCGCGTTCTCGGGCCGCGTTTTTGGAATGACTGCATCGGCGAGAGACAGTCCGCCCTGGAGAAGATCCCGGATATCCCGATGCGTTCCCGTCGGAGTCACCAGTGTACCTTCTTTCTCCGGAGTAAAAAGCAGCACCTCATCGAGACCTATACCATCGTCCCGGAGCAGGTCCGGCGAGTGGGTGCTAATGAAGATCTGTCTCCCGGTGCGACGCTGAAGCCTCGCAAACATCTGCGGGAGCATGCGAATGATTTCGGGATGTAATGAGAGCTCCGGTTCTTCCAGAAGAAGAGGCCCGCCTCCATCCATTGCAGCCCAGAGAAGGCCCATGAGGCGCAGGGTGCCGTCCGAGAACTGCTCCTCGTTTTGCCAGGCCCCCTGGGGCCGCCAGTGCTGGAATTTGCCCCGCAGGTGCGGTGTACCCCTGTGGTCGCGATGGAGTTCGATTTCCTGAAGTTGAGGGACAGCCACATGGAGAGCCTCTTTGATTCGGCGCATCCGGGCGTTACGTGTCTTTTCATGAGTTTTGGAAATCTGCTCTAAAAAATCGCCGCCAAAAGGGTCGTCCAGGCGGCCAACAGAACGGTCCGGCTCGCGGACGAGCTGAGGCACGATGTGCAGGTAGCCTATTGAAGTAAAAAAACCGGCCAAATCACGGAACGGGCGGTTCACATTTACCTGTTCAAGATAGGTTTGTGACAAGCGGGCCGGATCATCGCCATCTTCATCGTTGGGCCGTTCAAGGAGAATTTTGTTGTTGAGGAGCACGCGCTCCTTGCGCAAGAGAGGGCGGCGCTGCTTGTCTTGATTAAATGCCACATTGTACACCCAGTGTAATGTGTCATCTCTGTTTTTCAGTTCAACGCACACCTCCACATCCGAATAGCGTCGCGCGGCCAGGCACCGGATCGCCGTAATTCCACCCCGGCGGCGGATGGAATCCTGAAATCCACCACCTGCCCGGGCGAGATCCCTCAGAAAACGAAAAACATCCAAAAAGTTAGATTTACCCGAGGCATTAGGTCCCACCAGAAAAACCCGGTCCTCGACGGACACATCCACGTCAGCAAAGTTTTTCCAGTTTTTGAGAGCGACACGGGAAAACCGCAAATTTTTACTCATTGTTATCACCCCTCAGGTATCTGTTTGACTCCGGTTGATGGAAGAAGTGGGTCCCTCAATCCCCCGATCGCGAGGTCTTCCTCTTTCGTTAAAGGATATTTTTCCCCTTGACAGCCGGAGGCCTTATAAGTGTTGGTTTTCTATGATTTCCATCAGCCCGGCAAAACCATAAATGGCTGGACGCCTCCCTTTGGCCTCAGAAATTATTTTGACGATACCATGATGCAGCAGGCTCTTCAAAACCCTTGCGGCGTGAGGCCTGGACAGACCTGATGATTTTGTAAAATCCGGCGTTTGAAACATTATTTTGGAAAACAGAAAATCCTGAATTCGATTGGAATTTTTGGTCTTGGTTACCTGATGAATATTGTTTTTCAGTTCTTCGTATAATTCTGTTACACGCCTGGCTCGTTTCGTGTTGACTTCCGACTGCGTTGCAACGGCCTGCAGAAAATACTCAATCCAATCGTTCCATTCTCCACTCTCTGTGATATTACGCAATTTCTCATAATATTCTTTCCTGTTTTTCTCAAAATATTCGCTGACATACAAAGAAGGATATTTCAAAAGATTCTTTTCTTTCAGGAATAGAGGGATGAGCATCCTCCCCAACCTGCCATTACCATCCAAAAACGGATGAATAATTTCAAACTGGGCATGTATAACTGCTAATTGAACCAAACGATCTTTCTCTTCATCGTGGCAATATTTTTCCCAGTTTGACAGGCTTTCAAGAACAGTATCAGGGGATGGCGGGACGAATGTGGCTGTTTCAATCGCAGCACCTGGCGGGCCAATCCAATTTTGAATCCTTCTGAACTCACCCCTTGCCTTATTCGCCCCTCTTACGCCTTTCAACAATATGGCATGAATTTCTCTTATGAGGCTCAAACATATCGGGCGTTTGACCAACTCTTTTTCTGCATATTTCAGTGCTGACCGATAATTTATTACTTCCTCGATATCATTATAATTTTTTCTCGGCCTCCGTGGGGCGGCCTCATATTCGAGGATATCGCTAAAAGATGCCTGGGTGCCCTCAATGCGGGAGGACAACACGGCCTCCTGAGTCAAGAGGGGAGCGAGAAAAATCAGGGGGTTTTGAATATTTTCAAGCAGACCGTCAAACCTTGCCAGGGCTGCATTTGCCCGGACGATACTCGGTAACAACGCATCCCAGGCAATATTTTCGAGGGGTAATTTTTGAGGAACAAAAGGTTTAGACATGGTTTTCTGTATCCTTTTCTCATAAATTACGATACAGAACCCTTTTTGTCAATCATTCATGATACGCAAAATAATTTCCGTCTCATTTACAAACGAACGGTGCGAGCTGAGCAGAATCCGTATAACAGCCGGGGGCCGAAGGCATACCGCCTGTTACCCCTTGTGTCAGGGTGGTTGTCACCTGGGGGCGAGAGGGGGAGAAGATGCCGGATATCCCGGTGCGTTCCCGTCGGAGTCACCAGTGTGCCCCTCCCGTTCCGCCGGGTCCTTTAATCCGCCGGAGGCGGACAAGGGTTGTATTCCCCGCCCCTTGGGGCGTTCAATGCTTTTGATGATACCCTGTTGCTTGCGGCGGGGTAGTTCATTCATCGTCCGGGTTTTCCGTGAGTTCCGACGCCGTCAGCGCGCGCGGGGTCGTCTCTATCTGTTGAACCAGGGGCACGTCGGCCCCCGGCGCGGCCCCCAGGTCCTTGAATCGCCGTGCCGCGGGAAGGACGCGGGCCTCCATCGACCCCACGGCCTTGTTGTATGCCTCGTTCGCCTTTCCAAGTCCCTTGCCGATGTTGCCGATGTGCTCGGCAAGGATTCTCATGCGCTCGTAGAGCTGCCGTCCGAGATCGCTGATCTCCCGGGCGTTCCTGGCGACCTGCTCCTGCCGCCAGCCATAGGCCACGGCGCGGAGCAGGGCGATCAGCGTTGTCGGGGTGGCCAGCACCACGCGCCGTTCAAGGCCGTCCTCGATAAGGCTGTGGTCCGCATCGACCGCCGCGCCGAAAAATGATTCGCCGGGAATGAACATCACGACGAATTCGGGGGCCTTGGTGAACTGCGCCCAGTATCGCTTGTCGGCGAGGGCGTTCATGTGACTGCGAACCTGCGCCGCGTGCCGCGCCATGGCCCGTTTGCGTTCGTCGTCCGACTCCGCTGCAATCGCATCCAGGTAGGCTTCAAGGGAGACCTTCGCGTCCACGACGATTTCGCGCTCGACCGGCAGGCGGACGATGAGATCGGGACGCTGCCTGCCCTCACCGGTGTCGGCGGTGACCTGTTCGGCGAAGTCACAGTGCTCGGACATCCCGGCCAGCTCCACCACGCGGCGAAGCGTCATCTCTCCCCAGCGACCGCGCACCTGCGGTTTTCGCAGGGCCGTGACCAGGTTCGCGGTCTCCTTCTGCAGTTGCTGCTGGCTTGCGGACAGGCCTTTCAACTGTTCCGTCAGGCCCGAGTAGGCCTCCTGCCGGTTCTTCTCGATCGCGCGAACATGCTCCTCAAACTTCCGGATGGACTCCGACAGGGGGGTGACCAGGCCCTGGATGGCTTCCTGGCGCCTGCCGAGGTCTCCCTTCGCATCCGTGAGAACCATGTCAAGCGTTTCCCTGGCCAGCTTCAGGAAGGCCGTCGTGTTGCTGTTGAGGGTGTCCCCGGCGAGGGCCTTGAACGTGTCCTTGAGTTCGGCCTTCGCATCCTCGAGGAGTTTCTTTTCCTCTTCGAGGCGCTGGACGGTTTCCGCGAGCCGGGTCTCCGCTTTCACCCGCGCACTGTTTTCCATTGTCAGTTGTTCTCTGAGCCTCGCAAAATCGTCGGAAGCCTTCTGGTGCTGCGCGCGCAGTTCCGCCATGGTCGCTTCCAGACCGGAAGCCCGGCCCTCGGCCGTGTTCGCCCGGCGCGCAAGCTCCTCCATCCTGGCGCCCAGGGATTTCGCAACGCGGGCGGACGCCAGCAGCCAGCCCACGAGGCCGCCCACCACCAGGCCACCCAATGCACAGAGGATATAGGTCATTTCCGTTTCCTCCTTGGTTTCTTCACATCCCGGTTCCTGCCTGCGCCCTTTTTTCCCGGGACCTGCCATGCGGCGCGTCAGACAAAACCTTTCGTTTCCGAAGAATTTCCCGTGTCCGCCCGATCTCAGCGGTCAATGAAAAACACCCGGAACCGCGGACGATGTCCGCCGTTTCTTTGGAATGTCAGGTTCACCGGGCACTGTCCGCTCTCTGGTGATGAACCCGGAAGAAGCACGGCACCTGATAGCTTCCGAGTTGATTTTATTGCAGGGCTTCTTCCTGTATGGCTTTTGTCCGGTTTGTCCTGTTTATGTCCGGTTCAGAAATAACTCGAGCCGTTTGAGCTGGTTATGAGCCCTTTGCATCT
>CAZCVB010000122.1:5551-7379 GCA_964501805.1 uncultured Desulfobacteraceae bacterium
AATTACCCAATTCACTACCCAATTCATTGGGTATTACCCAATTGCCACTTGTTGGTTTTGCGCCACTGGGCGCTTTGCCCTCGGCCCAGGCATTCCACCTGTTTCTTTGAACGCAAGTCCTTCAACACCTTGCGGATCGTGTCCACGCTGACATTTGGGCATTTCCTCCGGAGCTCGGCGACGCGAAAAGGCCCTGGTATCCTGTCAATGGCGCGAAGGACCAGACGGGTCTTTTCTCCCCTGGGACTTTTCACCCGCCCGAGGCGCTCCTCGAATTCCCTGTAAGCCGCCTTGATGATGAAGAGAATGTAGTTAATGTACGGCCAGGGGTCATGTTTCCTTTCGTGCCAACCATGGGAGCTTTGTTCCAGGGTTTCGTAATACCGTTCCTTGTTCTGCTCGATCAGACGTTCCAGGCTGACGTATCGCCCGACCTCAAACCCGAGATGGTAACATTGTAGAAGTAGAAGAAGCCGGGAGACACGTCCGTTTCCGTCACGGAAGGGGTGGATACAAAGAAAGTCAAGGTTGAATGCTGCCATGAGAACGGCATGAGGAGTCTTCCGATCTTTGATAGCGACATTATAAAGCTCGATCAATTTCCTCATGTGGTTCGGCGTGTCCACCGCTGGAACCGTCTTGAAACGAACTCGCGAACGCCCATCCGGATAATTCTCGATGATATCGCTATTCTTTTCCTTGTACTTGCCGGCGTCCCATATTTCACCGCGCGCCAGGCTGTGCAACCTCAAAATAGTTCCTTCTGAAATCGAAAGCTTTGCTCCCTGCATATGGATCAAATCCAGGGCCCTACGGTACCCCTGGACCTCTTCTTCATCACGATCACGCAGAAGGGGCCTGCCGAAGACAATTGTGCCGATACGGGATTGATCGGCTTCCACGCCCTCAATTCGATTTGAAGAAACGGCGCTTTCGATAAGGGCATGTTCCCGAAGTGCCTTAAGGCGCTGAGGCGATTGCTTTATGAACAGATCCTGTTTTCCTTTAGACTCGGCAATATCAGAAAGATACCAGGCCGTGGGGGCTGGAACGGATTCAAAGTTGGCGGTAAAGGACCGCAAGGTCATCATGATTCATCCCCTCCATATGCGGTGCTTCGTCCTCCCGCACCTGCACCCGCCTGCGCCCATGCTTCGGCGGGCAGGTCGGGCGGGTCATTGCGTTCACCGACCTGTCTGCCGTGCCAAACACGGCACAGGCAGGCAGGTAGTAATGGCCACCTTGGTCACTTCGTGCCATTCGAGCCGGGCCGGCTGCCGAACAGGTTGGTTACCTCCTGCATATACGCTTCAACAAGAGGCCGGTATCTCATGATATCCGGTCTTCGGGATAAACCGTCGGCAATGGATGAATAATACCACGCCTGGGCCTCCCTCCCTCTTTTGAAACGGCCCCATACCTCATCTCCGCACCTGCGATATTCCGAGGCGATCGTCCGCACATTATGAAGCTTGTCCGCAGAGAGCACCAGCAGGACATCCAGGGAAGCGCCGGCAATGGCGTTTATCGTGTGCCTTTTCCTGTCTTCCCATGGGAGGGATTTGTCGGGCTCCGACACCCCTTCGACGATATGGGCCACGGTATCGCCGAAAACATCCCGGATCTCTCCCAATGTGAGCGGCGTGTCCTCCACCGTATCGTGGAGAATCCCCGCCGCGATCACCTCATCCGCGCACCCGGCCCTGGCAAGGATCAGCCCGACCGAAAATGGATGCGTGATGTAGGGGACATCCGTTCCTTTTCGGACCTGGCCCTGATGGGCCTTTGCGGCCACTTCCATGGCCCTGTCTATCATGGTGAAAACCTC
>CAZCVB010000123.1:0-7329 GCA_964501805.1 uncultured Desulfobacteraceae bacterium
AAATGGAACCGAAGCCGTGCGGACGCCGTGTTCTCTGGATGACTCGATCAGCTCTGCGGGAAATCGTGTCTTGGAAAGGATAATCCAGACAGCCGCCATGGGGGGCGAGCCCGGACTCAGATGGAAGGTGAGATCAATGTCTTCCTTGTGCCGTCTTGATGTGGCGCAAAGGACCCTGACCGCCGCCTCGTAAATCTCCCCGAAATGGGTCGGACCGGATAGTTTTTCATGGTGTAATACAATTTGAGTTGAACTTTTGGACTTCAGCCAGGCGATATATGCCTTGGTGGCGCTTTTCGGCTGATCACTGATGAGCACCACCTCATCGAATTGCCGGACTGTTACTGCCTGGGCAATCGGCCCAAGACCCACGTCATCGGTTTCTTTGGCGGCACGAAGATCCGTAAACCCGATCCAGCATATGAGTATTTTTTTCATATAGATAAAAATACAACAAACTTTATAATACTACAATATTTTTTATAATACTCTTTAATAACTCTCCATGGCCCGAAGACACTACTCTCAGGGGATAAAAAATGGACAGACGAATAATTTTTCCCTTTTGGTCTGGATGTATCCAGTGGGCGAATATACGGATGAAAAATGCGGAATATGGGATATTAAGGGTGGCGGGACCCTGCGGAGGCGCTGCCGGTGCGGTCCATGGGGGTGATGGTGACGCGGAGCACGTTCCGGGTATCCGGCGTCACCTTGAAGCGGTCGTCGATCCGGAGACCCCCGACCCACAGGATCCGGTTGCGGTGGAGCAGGATGGGAACCGAGGCCCTGGCCCCGGACGGGAGCTTGAGGTCGATGAAAAAGTCTTTCAGCTTGCGCCGGCCTTTCATGCCCAGGGGGATAAACCGGTCGCCGGCCCGGAAATTCCGGATCACCAGGGGATAGCCGATCCTGTCCCTGTCAAGGAGGGCGCGCCCGGGAGCGGCATGCTCCTTCGGGGAGAGCGGGCCCGGGATCTCTTCCAGCACCACCCGGCATCCCGGTGGCTCCAGGTAAAAGGTCCCCGGTCCTTCCAGGTCATGATGGAATGCCGGCGGTCTCTCCGGCCGGCCGGCGGAAAAGACCAGTGTGCCGTAGACCCTCCTTACGGCGATGCCGTTGGGAAGGTCGGTGGCCGCCTGGGATTTCCGGCCCGCCGCCAGGCGGAGGACCGCGTCGATGTGGCGGCGGGTCACCCGGCGCAGGGTCCCGGCCGTTTTCAGGACCGCGCACCGGACCGCCCGGGTTGCCAGGGCCTCGGGCAGCGCGGCCAGGGCGGCGGCGGGGAGGCGGAGATCGGCCCCGTCATGGATCTCCGCCCGTCGGCTGATCCAGTCCTGGGCCGTTTTTACCAGGAAGGCCTCGTCCTCCCGCATGATCCCGGCGGTGCGCGCCAGGCGTTCGATGACCCGCGGCTGGTATGTCTCGAGCAGGGGAAGGAGTTCCATCCGGATCCGGTTTCTCAGGAAACGCGGATCGGCGTTGGACGGGTCGGTGACAAAGGAGATGCCCGTTTTTTCCAGGTAGGAAAGGATCTCTTCCCGGCGGACGCGGAGCAGGGGCCGGATGATCGTCCCGTCGCGCAGGGGGGGGATCCCGGAGAGCCCGGCCGGCCCGCTCCCCCGGAGAAGGCGCATGAGAACGGTTTCCGCCTGGTCGTTTTGATGATGGCCGAGGGCGATCCGCTGTGCGCGGTATTTTTCCGCCGTCCCGTGAAGAAACCGGTACCTGGCCCGCCGGGATTCTTCCTCCAGGCATCCCGCCTTTTCCCGGATCCGCATCCCTGCCCGCCCGGTCTCCACGGGGATATCCATTGATGCCGCCAGGTCCTCAACAAAACGGGTCTCTTCCGGGTCCTGTTCCGGCCGGAGCCCGTGGTCGAAATGGGCCGCCACCAGTTCGATTCGCAGGGACTTTCCGAGCCGGTGAAGAAGATGCAGCAGGCAGACCGAATCCGGCCCGCCGGAGACGCCCACGATGATCCGGTCCCCGGGACGGGTCATCCCGTGTTCCAGGAGCGTCCGTCGAACCTTCCGGAGGATGTCGGCTGAGGGATCCATGAACGCCTGCCTTCCGGTCTTCCCGGAGAAAGAGATTGCGGGTGAGACGGCGGGAGGGCCTCTCCCGCCGCGTTCCTACGGCTCGAATGCCGCGCCTTTGAAGAGCGGATGAAGACTTTTTTCCACCGCCTGTTTCATGGCCGTCACGTAATCGGGCCGGACATCGTCCTTCCACCGCGGGTATCCTCCCTGCCAGACATAGTTGAGGAGACGGTGGAACCACGGCCGCGTGAAGCGGTATTCACCGATATTGACGGCGCCGCCGTCCGGGTCCGCTTGCACCCGGATCTCGCGGGCGACCCCGTATTTTCCGATCATGGCGGCAAAGACGTCCCTGTTTTCGTGTCCGTCCGGCTGTTGCCGGAAATCCTCCGGGTCTGCCGGGAACGGGAACCGGCGGTAGGTCTCGCCGATGAACCCCGTGTGCCGGATGCCGTGGATGGCCCCCATCAGGTCGCCGATATCTTCAGGATCCGCGATGTGGAAGACCTCCCACGTGGAGGCGCAGGGGTCCTGTTCCCCGCAGGCCGCCAGGACCGAAATATATTTGCAGAACTCGGTGGCGAACAGAAAATAACGATCCAGGAGCAGCATGTCCGACTGGATATTGAAAAACCCGAAGGCGACGGTCCCGTGACTTTCCGATTCGAATGCTAACGGCATGACGATATCTCCTTGTCCCTGGAAGCGGGCTTTCATCCGCAGGGCGGCCGTTTTTCCGGTTCCGCCGTTTGTTTGACAGCCCCTGCCGGATGATTTATGTTGAATTTTTTGTAAAATCCGTTCACATGTCGGGCCTGCTACGCCTCCCCATAAGGCGAATGTAGAGAGGTCGGCAGGACTCCCGGCAGGAGCGGGGTTGTAACACCGGAGCGGTGGATCCCGCCTGCGGCGGGGCCGCCGACTTGAACCGGCCCCCTGTTTTTTCAGGGAAGGTTTTTAAAAGCACCGTTGATTCATCTGAAACAATGATTATATTTTTTTATTGAGCGCTTCAAATCAGGCAACATTTGAAATCTATCGAAAATTGAAACGATCGATATTCGGCATTTTCAGGTTATGGCACAAAAAAACAAGGAACCGCGCAGGCATATTAACCGTCTTTACGCTGTCGGGCAATAAGAAGATTTCGTTTTCAGCAAGGAGTAATCCCATGACCCAAGAGAGTTCATCAAATCCGCAGTTCACCGGCGCCTCGAGATACGTCCTGGATGAAGAACTGGCCAAAATCGTCAACATCAGCATGGCCCTTGAAATGCCCCTGCTCCTCAAGGGGGAGCCCGGAACCGGCAAGACCATGCTGGCGCATGCCATATCCGAATCGCTCAACATGGACCTCATCGTCCTGAACGTGAAATCGAGCATGAAACTGGTGGACGCCCTCTACCAGTACGATACGCTCACCCGGCTTAACGACAGCCGGTTCGGGGATTCCACGCGCAATGTGAGCAATATTGAAGACTACATCAAGATGGGAAAGATCGGCCAGGCGTTCGTGTCGGACAAACGGGTGGTTCTCCTGATCGACGAGATCGACAAGGCGGACACGGATTTCCAGGATGACATGCTGGACGTGCTGGACCAGATGGAATTCGATATCATTGAAATCGACAAGACCATCCGGGCCAAACACCGTCCGGTGATCATTATTACCTCGAATGCCAAGAAGGACCTCTCCGATCCCTTCCTGGGCCGGTGCAATTTTCACCACATCGCCTTTCCCGAGCCGGACATGATGCGGCGGATCATCCGGGTCCATTTCCCGGATATCGAAAAAGACCTGCTGAACCATACGGTGACGGCCTTTTACCGCATGCGGGAATTCAGGGGAGTGGAAAAGAAACCGGCCACCCGGGAACTGATCAATTGGATCCGCGCCCTCAAGGCGGATCCCGATTTTAAGATCAAGGACCTGGCCAAGGGAAACATCCCGTTCCTGGGCGTCCTGTTCAAAAAGAGCCCGGATTACGCCGTTGCCCGAAATTCCGTGTCGAGAATGCGGCTGTAACCGGTTCCCATTTCGCCGGTGGCCCGGATACCGGGGCGACACCGGAAAAGGACGGGATCCGAAGATCCTGACGGACACAGCATGTTCACAAAATTCTTCTATCTCTTAAAAGAGGTGGGTATCCCCGTATCTCCCACGTCGTTCCTGCGGCTTCAAAAGGCCCTGGACAACGGCCTGATCACCACCCTGGACGACTTCTATACCGCGGCCCGCACCATCCTGGTCAAGAGCGAGCGGTATTTTGATCTCTACGATCAGGTATTCGCACATCATTTTGAAGGCGCGGAACTGGAAAAACCGGCGCCCTTTGAGCTGGACGAGGTGGCGCAGGCCATGCTGGAGCAATGGCTCCGGGACCCGAAAGGCGTGGCCGATGCCCTGGGCATGGACGAATCGGAACTGAACCGGATGAGCCCGGAAGAACTGCTCCAGTATTTCCTGGACCGGCTCAAGGAGCAGACAGAGGAACACCACGGCGGGCACAAGTGGATCGGCACGGGGGGGACGTCTCCGGTAGGCCATTCGGGGTTTCACCCGGGCGGCATGCGGGTGGGCGGCATCTCGCGGAACAAGTCCGCCGTCAAGGTGGCCATGGATCGCCGCTACCGCGATTATTCACAGGAAGGTCCCCTGACCCAGGCGCAGATGGGGGAGGCCCTCAAGCGGTTGCGGAACATGGTGCCCGTGGGCCCCAAGGACGAAGTCAATATTGACGAGACCATCTACCAGACCATGAAAAATGCCGGGGAGATAGAGATCGTCTTTGAGCGGAGCCTGCGGGACCGGCTGAAGGTCATCCTGGCCATAGACAACGGCGGTTGGTCCATGGATCCCTACGTAAGCGTGGTACAGACCCTGTTCAACTATGCCCGGGCCCAGTTCAAGGAACTGAAGACCTTCTTTTTTCACAACACCATCTATGATTATCTCTGGGAGGATCCCGCCCGGTTCAGGAAACCCGTCAAGGTGGACGACCTGGCGCGGCTTGATCCCGAGACCCGCTTCATCATCGTGGGAGACGCCAGCATGGCCCCCTACGAGCTCATGGCCGCGGACGGATCCATCCATATCGAGGAGCGCTCCATGAAACCGAGCTACGAGCGGCTCCGGTTTATTGCGGGGACGTTCCGCTATTCCGTGTGGCTCAATCCCAAGATGGCGCAGGAGTGGCCCTACACCCGGACCATCAGCATGATCCGCGACATCTTTCCCATGTTCGAGCTGACCATCGACGGGCTGGAAAAGGCGGTCGCCTACCTCATGCGAAGCAACTGATCCGTTCTTCAACCGCCGATCAGGACATCCCGTTCCACGTTCCCTGGATCCGCGGCCCCCACCATGGCCATGATACGGGCCAGTTCGGCCGTGATCTCCCGGATCACCTCCGTCACCCCTTCTCTCCCGTCTGCGGCCAGACCGTACAGGATGGGCCGTCCGAGGCCCACGAGAGAGGCCCCGAAGGCCAGCCCCTTGAGCACATCGCTTCCCCGCCGGAAACCGCCGTCCACGAAGATCTCCGCCTTGCCCGCGGCCGCGTCGAGGATTTCATCCATCACCTGGAAGGGATGCGGCAGGTAATCGAGGGTATGGGCCCCGTGGTTGGAGACCATGATCCCGTCCGCGCCCGCTTCCACCGACTTGACCGCGTCGCTCCGGCTCAAGACCCCCTTGAAAACGAGGGGCACCGACACCTGTTTCCGGATTTCCGCCAGCTCGGAAAAGGCGAGCGGACTGCAGTCGAATGCCATCTGGCGGTCGTGGACCTTGGTGCCCCGGCCGGAATCGATTTCGATCCCCACCCATCGGACACCGGCCGCCTGGACCCGGTCCAGGGCGCGAAACATCTTTCGCCGGTCCGTAAAAGGCTTCACATTGGCGGCCACCGGAACGCCCGTGCGGACGATTTCCGCCAGTTCCTCCGGAACGGGGGTCCCGGTCCACATGAGGCTTTCAGCGGCCTTGAGCCCTTCGGCCACGGCCATGAGGCCGTCCTCCACGATGGCGGGGATGGGCATGGTCATGGCCGACATGATCACCGGCGTTCCCAGGGACAGGCCCAGGACCTCGCACCGGGTCACGGGCGTCACCCCGTCGATACATTTCTGATGGAAGGTGTATCGGTCCAGGACACGCCGGTTGTTGGACAGGACGAACTCCGTCTCCACCCCGTCCAGCAGGATGCCGACCTCCCGCTCCCTCAGGGACTTTTCGCCCTTTTCATACAGCTCGGTGATCCCCATGGGCGCCTCCTTCTCCATTGATGCATTGCCGGTTTTTGTTCGCCTTTGCCGGGGCCCCGTCGCCCGCGGGACCGGAGAGGAAATCCTGTTCAGCCGGGCGGATGAACGCCCCTTCGGGAGGACGCCCGGCTTCAGGCGTCCTTTCCCAGTGCCCTGGAGCGGTCGGCGGCGGCCGCCACCGCGCGGCGGATGGTTTCGGCCAGGCCCGCCCCGTCCAGGACGGCCAGCCCGGCGGCGGTCGTCCCGCCGGGCGAGGTCACCATTTCCCGCAGGCGGGAGAGCGATTGATCGGATGTCTTTGCCAGGCGCGCCGCGCCCACAAAGGTCTGGACCACCAGGGCGAGGGCGGTCTCGGGAGAAAGCCCCGCCGCCACGCCCGCGTCCGCCATGCATTCCATTATCCGGAAGACATAGCCGGGACCGCTCCCGGAAACGGCGGTCACCGCGTCCATCATCTCCTCGGTCACCACCACGGTCTCCCCGAGGGCCCCGAAGATGGTCCCGGCGGCGGCCATGTGGTCGTCGGTGACGCGCGCGTCACCGGCCAGGGCGCTGATCCCTTCCCGGATAAGGGCCGGCGTGTTGGGCATTACCCGGATCATCGGGATATCCTTCCGGACGGTCTCCCGGATCACCCGGAGGGGGATGCCCGCGGCAATGGAGATCAGGAGGTGATCGTCCCGGAGGTGATCCCTTATCCCGAGAAGTGCCCGGCGCATGTCCTGCGGTTTGACGGAAAGAACCACGATCCGGCACGCGTCCGCCAGGTCGGCCCCGGAAGGATGCGCCGTCACGCCGAAGGCGCCTGACACGGTTTCAAGGACGGACGGGTCCCTGTCCGTCGCGGACAGGTCCTCTTTCAGGTAGCGCCCGCTCTCGATCAGGCCCCTGATCAGGGCCTGTCCCATGTTCCCGGCGCCGATAAAGCCAAGTCTTCCTCTGGTTCCGGCCATACGCGCTCCTTTCCCCTGCCGGGCCGGACGGGCCGCGCCCGGTCCTGTCGTTGAAACCCTGCCCCGCG
>CAZCVB010000124.1:0-7241 GCA_964501805.1 uncultured Desulfobacteraceae bacterium
AGTTCCGCGAGTCGCCGGCGCGATTCGGAATCCCCGGGCGCAATCTTCAGGATCCGCCGCAAAGACGAGATCATCCCGTTTCGGTTTCCCATGGCCGCGTAGACGGACAGGAGCCGATCCAGGGTCCGGCGGTCCCGCCGCTTCCGCACCATGCTCTCGAGCAGCGCGGCGGCCCGCTTCCACATCTTCCGGGCCTGGTAGTCCGCCAGGAGGACCCGGCGGATCTCGCCGTCCTCGGGCATCACGCGCAGGGCGCGCTCCAAAAGGGCCGTGCGCTCATCGGGGTTGATCAGCCGGGCCGCCTTCTCCAGCCAGTCCTCCCGGTAAGGCTGCACTTCCCAGTCCATGTGCCCCAGTTCCGCATTCCGGTATTTCACATACACTCGGAACCGGTACCGGTTAAACAGATCCCGGTCTGTCAGGAGATCGGAAAGCGGCATTTCGTCATACCGGAGCGCGCCTGCGTCGAGCCCCACCGCGGCGAGACGGACCCCGGCGTTCAGCGGGATATTGGTGGCGATGTCCAGGATTTTCACCCGGTCCCTTGGATGGAGGGTAAGACGCTCTCCGGGCAGGACCTTCCGGGCCTCCCCGTTTATCGATACCAGGAGATGATCAAGACGATACGTCCTGCAGTAGAAGGCACGCCATGCCCACGCGCCCGCCGAAAAAAGGGCGATGAGCACCACGCTGGTCACCCAGAACGACGGTCTCGCATAGGCCGGTTTTTTCTTGCTGTGTTTCGCCAAGGGACAGCGCTCACGAATGGCCGGAGTTCGTTCCGGTCCCTGAAAAAAGGCGGCTCATCCGGGGAGGGAAGCCATGCCGTCCATTCCCGAATTCCGAGTCCTGTTGCCCCGGTGAACGCCGGGCCAGGATTTCTGCATGAAGCACATGGGCGGAAGGTCCTGGGCGATTATTTCGCCTTTTTCTTCCCTTTCCGGCGTTTCTCTTCTCCTTCCCAAATAAGAATCACGGGACTCGCCACATAGATGGAGGAATAGGTTCCCACCACGATGCCCACCAGCATGGCAAAGGCGAAATCATGAATCACCCCGCCTCCCAGGACGAAAAGGGCCAGGACGACCGCCAGCGTGGTGGTGGACGTGAGAAGGGTTCGGCTCAGGGTCTCATTGATGCTCAGGTTCATGACCTCCGCGTAAGGTCGCCGCCGATACCGTCTCAGGTTTTCCCGGATCCTGTCGAACACGATGATGGTGTCGTTCAGGGAATACCCGATGATGGTCAAAAACGCGGCGATAATGGAAAGGGACACCTCCCTGTTGGTCAGGGCGAAGGCGCCCACGGTGATGGTCACATCGTGGATGAGCGCGATAATGGCGCCAAGGGCGTATTTCAGCCTCAGGAACCAGCAGAGTCCGATGGTGACGATCATGGCGATGACGATCAGCCACGTGATGCGCATGCCGAAGCTGGATGTGATATACACCACAAAGGCAAGGGAAAGGGCCATCACGATGCTCATCATCCATTTGAGTTCAAACCGCCCCGAGATATAGATGGCAATGAGCAGGATGGAATAGAAAATGGCCAAAAGGGCCTTCTGGCGCAGGTCCTTCCCCACTTTCGGCCCCACCATTTCCACCCGCCGCATGTCCACCTTTTCACCAAAGGCCGAACCCAGGGCCTCCTTGACCTTTTCACTCAGGCCGGTCAACTCGACGTTGGTCTTCCGGATCCGGATCAGGAATTCAAATTTCCCCTTTTCACCGAATTCCTGGATAATGCTGTCGTCCAGATGCACCGGGCGGAGGGCGGATTTGATCTCGGAAGGGGTGTGCCTCTGGTGAAGCTTGACTTGGACCAGCACGCCCCCGGAGAAGTCCACACCGTAATTGGGGCCGCCCCGCCAGAGGAGAAGGAAAACAGTGGCAACGATCAGCGCGCCGGAAAGCAGGAACGCCGCTTTTCGCTTTCCGATGAAATCGATGTTAATCCCGGGTTTGATGAATTGCATATGCTTGTCTCCGAAAAAACGCTAAATCCACATTTTTTTCATCCTGCGCTCAACATACAGGTAATCGAAAATAATTCGCGTCACATAGATGGCGGTGAACAGGCTGGCGATAATCCCGATGCTGAGGGTCACCGCGAATCCCCGTACCGGCCCGGTACCGAACTGGAAAAGGACCAGGGCCACGATAAGGGTCGTGATATTGGCGTCCAGAATGGTCACAAGGGCCTTTCCGTATCCCGCGTCGATGGAGGCGCGGGCCGATTTTCCCAACCGCAGTTCCTCGCGGATACGCTCGAAAATCAGGACATTCGCATCCACGGACATACCGATGGTCAGGATGACGCCGGCAATACCGGGAAGCGTGAGGGTGGCCCCGAAAAAGGAAAGGCCGGCGCCGATGAAAAGGATGTTCAGCAAGAGGGCCAGGTCCGCGATGGCCCCGGACAGGCCGTAGTAGACGATCATGAAGACGATCACGATCAGCCCGCCGACAAGCATCGACTTGAGACCCTTGTTGATGGAATCCTTCCCCAGGGAAGGCCCCACGGTACGTTCTTCAATGATCTTGACGGGAGCCGGGAGCGCGCCGGCCCGCAGGACGATGGCCAGGTCCCGCGCCTCTTCCATGTCGAAACGACCGGTGATCTGGGCCCTTCCCCCGGCGATCCGGTCCTGGATCACCGGCGCCGAGGCGACCTTATTGTCCAGGACGATGGCGAGACGTTTTTTGATGTTGTTTCCCGTGATCTGTTCAAAGAGCCGCGCGCCCCGGCTGTCGAATGACAGGGACACATACGGTTCATTGTAGCGGGAATCGATCTGCACCCGGGCATCGGTGATGTATTCACCCGTCAGGAGGGTCCTTTTTTTCAACAGGTAGGGCTGCTTGGTCCTGAGGCCGGTCCGCGGGTCCACGGAGACCTCATACAGGATCTCGTCCCCGGGCGGGATCTTCCCCTTCAGGGCCGCCTGCAGGCTGTGGGCGTCATCCACCAGTTTGAATTCCAGCTGGGCGGTCTTCCCGATCAGTTCGATAGCCCGCTTGGGATCCTTTACGCCGGGCAGCTGGATCAAGATACGATGTCCTTCC
The DNA here is from genome assembly GCA_964501805.1 of uncultured Desulfobacteraceae bacterium. Classification (GTDB taxonomy): domain Bacteria; phylum Desulfobacterota; class DSM-4660; order Desulfatiglandales; family Desulfatiglandaceae; genus CAZCVB01. The sequence continues at coordinate 3,069 of CAZCVB010000124.1, forward strand.
TGGGGACGGATATCCGGTTCGCTGACGCCGAACTGGTCGATCCTGTTCCGGATGGTCTCCAGTGCCTGATCCACGGCCATCTTTTCAATCCGGTTCCTCGCCTTTGCGGTCAGGGCCAGGTGAAAGGCGGCCTGTTCCATGTCCCCCGTCGATTTTATGTCAAAATCGGGATAATTGGTCTGGGCAAGGTCCTGAAAGGTCTTTGCGTCGGACGCCCGCACAAGGGACAGGTCGATTCCCTCAATCCCGGTGCGCTTCAGTTCCCGATACCGGATCTTTCCCTTCCTCAGATCCCGTTTCATCTCTTCCGTGATCCGTTCCAGGTGGCTTTCCACCGCCTTCGAGGCCTGGACTTCCAGGACCAGATGGATTCCCCCCTGAAGGTCCAGCCCCAGGTGGATCTTGTCCTCGGGCAGAAAGCTGGACCACCACCCGGGCAGTTCCCCGCTGATGGATGGTACAAGATATACAAATGCCGACAGAAGACAAAACAGAGCGATTACCGCACGCCAGGTTAAATTCTTTGACACGTGTGACTCCATGCGCGCCCGTCACCACGGAAATGAAAGGGTCGACCGGGGAGCATCTCTCTCCCTCCCTCCCTCCGGCGAACAGGCATTTCCGGTCTGATTATCGATCCATTTCCCGCGCGTATCCCGCCCCCGCAAACGGCGACGGGACCCGGGAAGGATCCGGTTTCAATGATCGTCCGGCATCCGGCGAAGGAGACGCCGCGCCGGAAATCATCCGGCCTCAATCAGGGGTTGCCCTTTCCGGCCACCCCCGAGATGGCGCTCCTCGACACCTTGACCCGGACCTTCGGGGCGATCTCCATGGTGATGATATCATCCGAAAGACCGGTGATCACGCCATGAAGGCTGCCGGAACTGACGACGCGGTCGCCTTTTTTCAGGGCCCCGAGCAGCTCCCTGTGCTGCTTGGCCTTTTTCTGCTGAGGTCGAATCAGCAGGAAATAAAAGATGGCAAACATGAGTATCAGGGGGACAAAGGCGCCGAAACCGCCCCCCTGCCCGCTCGCGCCGCCCGCGCCGCCGCCCATGGCATAGGCCAAAAAATCCATGATAGAACCTCCTAAATTATAGTCCTTCCGTTGAAAAACCGGGCGTTTTCCGGGAAAGCCCCGCGTCCCGCCTCCCGAGATCAGGGGGGCCCGGCCGGTGGTACGGCCCGCTTTTCATAAAACTCGTGCCGGAACGCCTGGAACTGGTTTGAGGCGATGGCCGTTCGCATCCTTTTCATGAGCCGCATATAGTAATACAGGTTATGAATGGTGTTCAACCGGTACGCCAGGAGCTCCCTCGCCATGAAAAGATGCCTCAGATACGCCCTCGAAAAACGGGAACAGGTATAGCAGCCGCAGGTGGGCTCTACGGGCCGCTCGTCGCCCGCATAACGGGCGTTCCGGATATTCAACCGGCCGCTCTCCGTGAACAGGGTCCCGTTCCTCGCGTTTCGCGTGGGCATCACGCAGTCGAACATGTCCACTCCCCGCATGACGGCCTCCACAAGATCCTCCGGGGCCCCCACACCCATGAGGTAGACCGGCTTCTCGCCGGGAAGAAATGGAACGGTCCGCTCGATGACCCGCAGGCGGGTCTCCCGGTCTTCGCCCACCGAAAGCCCCCCCAGGGCGTAACCGTCAAAATCGAGGGAAGCCAGTTCGCCGGCACTTCGCTCCCTCAGGTCGTCATACATGCCGCCCTGCACGATCCCGAACAACGACTGTCTCTTTTCGTCGGCCACGGCCCGGCATCGACGCGCCCACAGGCTTGTGAGCCGAACGGCATTCTCGGCGTATTCACGTCGGCATGGGTACGGGACGCACTCATCGAAGGCCATGACGATATCAGCGCCCAGCGCCTTCTGGATTTCCATGGCCTCTTCCGGACCGATAAAATGCCTGGATCCGTCCAGATGAGACCGAAACACGACGCCCGCGTCCGAAATGGTCCTCAACTGCGCCAGGCTGTAAACCTGAAACCCGCCGCTGTCCGTCAGGACGGCGCCGGACCAACCCATGAACCGGTGCAGTCCGCCCAATCGCTCAATCAAGCGGTGGCCCGGGCGGAGATAGAGGTGGTAGGTGTTGGCCAGGACCATTCCCACGCCCATCTCCGTCAGTTCATCCGGTGATATCGCCTTTACCGCGGCCTGGGTCCCCACGGGCATGAAAACCGGTGTCCGGATGCTTCCGTGGCGGGTCCTGATCTCCCCGGCTCTCGCCCGGCACTCAGAGGATCTGTGATGAACGCGAAACTCCAATTCAGAGGTATCTCCAACCGGCGCGCCGCGAGAAACAGGTGCCGTGCCCCGTCCTCCGCCGCTACAGGATCAGCATCGCGTCCCCGTAACTATAGAAGCGGTACCGCTCCCGAACGGCCCGGGCATAGGCTTTCCTGACGAGATCGATCCCCGCGAATGCGGCAACCAGGAACAGCAGGGAACTCCTTGGCAGATGAAAATTGGTGATCAGGGCATCTACCGCCTTGAAGGCATATCCCGGCGTTACCAGAAGATTGGTCCATCCCTCGGAAGAATGAATATTCCCGTCCGGACCGGCGGCCGATTCGAGGGAGCGGACCACGGTCGTGCCGACGGCCACGACGCGGCCTCCTTCCGCCCTCGCACGGGCGACGGCGTCCGCCGTTTCCGGCGGAATCCGGTAGAATTCCGGCGCCAGGCGATGCCGCCGGATATCCTTCTCCCGCACCGGAGCAAAGGTTCCGTAGCCCACGTGGAGGGTCAAGGCGGCCATACCGACCCCCGCCCTTTCCAGCCCGGCGGCCAGTTCGCGCGTGAAATGGAGGCCAGCGGTGGGCGCGGCCACAGCTCCCTTTTCCCCTGAAAAAACTGTCTGATACCGCTCCCGGTCCATGGCCGACCGGCGGTCATGGCGATCCCGCTTGATATAGGGCGGCAGCGGCATGCGCCCGATGTCTTCCAGCACCTCGTCCAGGGGCCGATCCGCATCAAAGGAGACACGGACAAGGCCGTCTCCCATCACCGCCTCCACGCGGGCCCTGACGGACCCGTGAAAAAACAGGCGGCTCCCCGGTCTGGGCCGCTTCGAGGACCTGAACAGACATACGCGCGTCGCCCTGGAGGACGTTTCCCCGGCGTCGGCCTGCGGCAGAACCAGCAGTTCCACCCGGCCGCCGGTCTCTTTCCTGCCGAAAAGCCTCGCCGGCACCACCCGCGTGTTATTGACCACCAGAAGGTCACCCGGCCGCAGCAACAAGGGGAGATCCGAAAAGCGACGGTCTTCCAGGTCCTTTCCCGAACGATCCACCCGCATCAGGCGGGAGTGATCCCGTTTTTCCTCCGGCACCTGTGCGATCAGTTCCGCCGGCAGGTCGTAATTATAGTTTTCTATATCAAAATCAAACATCCGGTGATTCCGGAAAAACATGAACCCGCCTTGGAACCCCTCGCCGGGGATGGTCCGTCCCCTGCATGCTGTATTCTTCAACCGGGACGGCCAAGGCGCGGGCGGTCATGTTTTAAACGAGACACGTTAGACAACAACCGGTTCAAAGTCAAATCTTTTTCATTTTTCCCCGAACCCGCTCCGGACTTCCAGGGCGGCCTCAAAGCGCCCGTTTCCCTTTCACCTGAAAAGGTAGGCAATCAGAAGTCCCAGGGTCATGGCCGAAAAACCCATCACCCTGAGATGGACATCACTCAGGTTCTGTACTGCGGCCATCCATTCCTTCATTTTTCCGGGGAATGCAAAATAAAAAAGACCCTCCACAACAAAAACCAGGCCCAGGAGACAAAAAAGAAATTTCATACGGCGGGAACTCCTTTGCACAGGAGAGCACCGGCTCCTGCGAAAATTGCATCATCATCCTGACGTATAAAAAGCCCCTCAATCCGGTCCGGCGGATCACAGCGCGCGATGGGAATTTTTACGAAGCCGTCAACCGGTTCGGGCCGGCATCTCCGGGCGGGAGGGAAAAACGGCGGACGCCCGGCAGGGCCCGTCAAAAACGGCCTCCCTTCTTTCCATCCGGAGGCGAAAAGGCGTCCCGCAGGACCGGCCATGCTCCGCCGGAGGAGAAAGCGGCATGAAAACAACGCCATAGGGACCCTTCCGTGCGACGCCACCATACTCCGCGGGTCCCGGTACTGTCAACAGGGACGCTTCCTCAT
>CAZCVB010000125.1:0-7230 GCA_964501805.1 uncultured Desulfobacteraceae bacterium
CGCTTTTGCCCTTACGGGCATACTAAAGTCTTCGCCTGAAGGCGAGGGTTTTTCTTCCATTCCCAGAATGGGACAATAAAAGGCGGGCCAGTGACCCGCCTTTCCGGAAACATCCGCGCCGTGCGCACGGCAAACCGTGCGATGGACGGAAAACCGGGATCACATGGTCTTGCACACCTGTTCCAGGGCCGCGGCCATGGCCTCGTCTTCCTTGCGGATATCCTCCATCGTCTTGGGTTTCACTTCAGGCGGTTTCTCCTCCAGCCCGTACTTCCACTTGAGGAACTGCTCGCCGGTCGTGGGATAGAGGGCGTAGATGAGCAGGTCGTAGTCGTCCTTGGCCAGGTCGCCGATTTTCTTCCGGGCCTCTTCCAGCTCGGGTTCCAGGTAATCGGCCGCCCGTCCGGTGACCGGGGTCTCTCCGCGTTTGTATCCTTTCAGCACCTTTTTCTGCACCTCCGGATCCACCGGCGCGGGGGTCTTCCCGTACAGCCCGTAAACCAGGTCCTTCACCTCGTTGGTCACCATCTTGTAACGGCCGAAAAGGACATTCAGCACCGACTGGACCCCGACGATCTGCGATGTGGGGGTTACCAGGGGGGGCGTCCCCAGCTCTTTCCGCGCCACCGCCACCTCGGCATAGACCTCGGGCAGGCGGTCCAGGGCCTTGGCCTGTTTGAGCTGGTTCACCAGGTTGGAGATCATGCCGCCGGGCACCTGATGGGCCAGGACCCCCGTGTCGATGACGGACATCTTGTGCTTGGCCAGGTAATCCCGGTACTTGGGCGCCACCGTTTCAATGTAGTCGCCCAGTTCCAGGAGGAGACCCAGGTCGAACCCCGGATCCCGCTTGGTTCCCATGAGGGTCGCCACGATCGGCTCCACGGCGGGCTGAGAGGTCCGCAGCGCGAAGGGGGCCAGGCAGGTATCCACGATATCGACGCCCGCCTTGATGGCCTCCAGGTAAACCATGGAGGCCATGCCGCTGGTATAGTGCGTGTGCAGGTGGATGGGGATGGAGATGGTTTTCTTGAGTTCAGTGATGATCCTGGCCACGTCGAAGGGGGCCATGATGCCGGCCATGTCCTTGAGGCACAGGGTGTCGGCTCCCATGTCCTCGATCTCCTTGGCCTTGTTGACGTAATACTCCAGGTTGAAGACGTCCCCTCCCAGGTGCCGCTCGGTCAGCGAGTAGCAGATGGTCCCCTGGAAGTGCTTGCCGTTGGCCTTGATCCGTTCCACCACCGTTTCAAAATTCCGGAAATCGTTCAGGGCGTCGAACACGCGGAAGACGTCGAGCCCGGCCTCGCAGGTCTTGTCCACGAACAGCTTGGCCACATCATCGGCGTAATTGCGGTAGCCCACCAGGTTCTGGCCCCGCAGGAGCATGGAAAACGGGGTCTTCTTGATGTATTTTTTCAGTGTCCGGATCCGGTCGAAGGGGTCTTCTCCCAGGAACCGGTGCATGGTGTCGAAGGTCGCGCCGCCCCAGACCTCCATGGCCCAGAAACCCACCTCGTCCATCTTCTCGGCGATGGGAAGCATGTCCTCGGTCCGCATCCGCGTGGCCAGGGTGGACTGGTGTCCGTCCCGAAAGGTGTTGTCCTGGATCTTGAGCGGGTTTTCGGGTCCTTTGTCCAAATAATCGGTCATGGTGATCCCCCTTTCATTGATTGAATAACCCGGGTGTTCGCCGGGCCTCGGCCCGGAACTGCCTCATCCAAATGGAATATAGCTTCAAGCGAACCGCAGGGTCAAGGGATTTGTCGTCGTCCGGACGGGATCGAATTTGGCCTTGTGTATCCGGCCGTGTTATTATAAATAGGTCCAGAAGGCCTGCCCCCGGGACGGCGTGGGAGGAGAAAAGGACGGACGTGTCTTTTGAACAACAGACCCCGAAGGTTTACAGCGTCACGGAACTGACCCGCGAGATTCAGGATGTCCTGGAAGGCCGATTTCCATTCATCTGGGTGGAGGGAGAGATATCCAACTTCAGCGCACCGCTTTCGGGCCACTATTACATGGCGTTGAAGGACGGAACCGCCCGGATCCGGGCGGTCATGTTCCGGCTTCAGGCGCGGTACCTGAAATTCGTTCCCGAAGACGGCATGAAGGTGATTGCCCAGGGCCGGATCGGGGTGTACGCGCCCCGGGGAGAATACCAGGTGATCCTGGACTACCTGGAGCCCATGGGCGTGGGAGCGCTGGCGCTCGCCTTTGAACAGCTCAAGAAGAAGCTGGCGGCCCGGGGCCTGTTCAACGAAGAGATAAAAAGGCCGCTCCCTTTCCTCCCGCGGCGCATCGCGGTCATTACCTCGCCCACCGGCGCGGCCATACGGGATTTCCTGAAAATCGTCCGTCGGCGGTTCGCCAACATGGAAATCATCATCATCCCGGTCCGGGTTCAGGGAGAGGGGGCGGCCCGTGAGATGGTGGAGGCCCTGGCGCTGGCGAACCGGGAACTGGCGGTGGACGTCATCGTCCTGACGCGGGGCGGGGGGTCCCTGGAGGACCTGTGGGCCTTCAACCAGGAGGAGCTGGCCCTGGCCATACGGGCGTCAGAGATCCCGGTGGTATCCGCCGTGGGTCACGAGATCGATCTGACCATCTCGGACCTGGCCGCGGATCTCAGGGCGCCCACCCCTTCCGCCGCGGCCGAGATGCTGGCGGTGGAAAAGGAGGGGATTGTAAACCGGCTGGCGGACCTGGAGAACCGGCTGGTCTCCTCGATGACGGCGTCCCTGAAATCGCGCGCGAGGGACCTGGCGCGCGCGGCAAGGGGCCTGAGGGACCCGGGGAAACGCCTTGAGGAGTGCTGGCTGCGCCTGGACGATGCCTGGGGCCGACTCCTAAAGGGATTCCACCGGCAGGCGCGGGACCGGCGGAGGCGCCTGCATACGGAGGCCCGCGTCCTGCTCCGATATTCCCCCGTCAACCTCCTCGCGAGCGCGGCACAGCGGCTCGACTTCCTGGCCGCCGCCCTGCGGGACGCCATGAAACGCGCCATGTCCGGCCACAGGACCCGGGTTTCGGTCCTGGCCGGGCGGATCGAGGACCTGAGTCCCCTTTCGGTCCTTCGCCGCGGATACAGCATCACGCGGAGACTCCCGGGGAGGGAGATCCTGAAAGAGGCCGCCGGCGTGGCCGTCGGCGACCGGGTCCAGGTCCTTCTGCGGGAGGGGGAACTGCGGTGCCGGGTGGAAAAGACGGCCCCGGACCGGGAGATTTAATGCGCTCGTATCGCGGAAGGCGTACCAGGGCGTTCTGGAGGACGGATGGCCGAAAAAAAGTTTGAAAAAGCCATGGAACGGCTGGAGGAAATCGTGCGGAGCCTGGAGCAAGGCGATCTGCCCCTTGAGGAATCCCTCCGGGTCTTCGAGGAAGGAATGAAGCTGGTGACCTTCTGTTCCGGAAAACTGGAGGAAGCCGAAAAAAAGGTCTCTCTCCTGGTCAGGGAAAGCGGAAAATACAAAGAGATCCCTTTCGAAATGGACGAGGAAGGGGGTACGGAGTAGCCCTGTTTTGGCGTTACAAGCCTATCTTAAAGAAAAAAGGGAGATGGTCAACCGTGCGCTGGACGCCTGTCTCCCGGAGGAAGAAGGGCCGGCTTCCCGGCTGGTCAGCGCCATGCGGTACAGCCTCTTCGCCGGAGGGAAACGGTTGCGGCCCATCCTCTGCATGGCCGGCGCCGAGGCCGTGGGCGGGGATCCCGCCCTTGTTCTCCCCGCGGCCTGCGCCCTGGAATTCATCCATACCTATTCCCTGATACACGACGACCTCCCGGTGATGGACGATGACGACCTCAGGCGGGGGAAACCCACCAGTCACAAGGTCTTTGGCGACGCCCTCGCGCTCCTGGCCGGGGACGGCCTGCTCACCGAGGCGTTTTCACTGCTCTCCTCACCCCGCTTGAGCGAGCGGGTGGCCCCCCAGCTCGTCCTTCGGGTAATCGGCCTTATTTCCGGGGCGGCCGGACACCGGGGAATGGTGGCGGGCCAGGCGGTGGACATCCAGTTTGAGGGAAAGCCCGCGGACGCGGCCCTGCTGGAATTCCTTCATACCCATAAGACCGGGGCCCTGATTACGGCCGCCGTGGTCTCGGGGGCCATGCTGGCCGGAGCGGATGCGGCCCGGGTGCGGGCCATGACCGAATACGGCCGAAAGATCGGCCTGGCCTTCCAGATCTCGGATGACATCCTCGACATCGAGGGCGACACCGCGACCCTGGGGAAAAAGACCGGCACGGACGAGGAGAAAAAGAAGATCACGTATCCCTCGCTGATGGGCCTCGACCGTTCCGGGGAGATCCGCTCCCGGCTGGTGACGGAGGCGGTTAACGCTTTAAAATCGTTTGATCACCGGGCGGATCCGTTGCGGGAGATTGCCCGATACATTGTCGAGAGAAAAAAATGAGGGTTTCCGGGAAAGAGACGGGTCTCCTCCACGGCGTCAACCGGCCGCAGGATCTCAAGGGCCTGTCGGTCCGCGAGCTTGAATCCCTGGCCAAGGAGATCCGCCGGGAGATCATCGAAACGGTGTCCAGGACGGGCGGACATCTGGCGCCCAGCCTGGGTACGGTGGAACTCACCCTGGCGCTTCATTTCGTGTTCGACGCGCCGAGGGACAAGATTATCTGGGACGTGGGCCATCAGGCCTATGCCCACAAACTGGTCACCGGGCGGCGGGACCGCTTTCACACGCTCCGGACATACGGCGGAATCAGCGGGTTCCCCAGGCGGACGGAGAGCCCCTACGACACATTTGACACGGGTCACAGCAGCACCTCCATCTCCGCCGGTCTCGGCATCTCCACCGCAAAGGCCCTGAAAGGGGAGAAAGACAAGGTCATCGCCGTGATCGGGGACGGCTCCATGACCGCGGGAATGGCCTTTGAAGGATTGAACCAGTCGGGCCACACGGAGAAAGACCTGATCGTCGTCCTCAACGACAACGCCATGTCCATATCGCCCAACGTGGGCGCGTTTTCCTCGTTCCTGAGCCGCCGGATGAGCGGGAAACGGTTCATCTCCCTTAAAAAAGAGATGGAAAGCGTCCTGGCCTCCCTGCCCGGCGTGGGGGAAAATCTCCTGAACATCGCCCGGAAATGGGAAGATTCCTTTATCACCCTGTTCACGCCGGGAATGCTCTTCGAGGCCTTCCGGTTCAAGTATATCGGACCCATCCAGGGCCACCGCCTGGATAAACTGATCGATACATTCAAAAACACCCGTCACCTGGAAGGGCCGGTCCTGGTGCATGTCCTGACGGTCAAGGGGAAAGGATATGAACCCGCGGAGAAAGATCCCTGCCACTACCACGGTGTCGGCTGTTTCGAGATCCCCACGGGATCTCCCCGGAAGGATGATCTCCCTCTGCCCCCGCCCTCATACACGCAGGTCTTCGGGAAGACCATGGTGACGCTGGCAAGGGAAGACAAGCGGATCTTCGCCATCACCGCGGCGATGCCCGAGGGAACCGGTCTGGCGGAATTCTCGGCGTCCTTTCCCGAACGGTTCGTGGACGTGGGCATTGCCGAGCAGCACGCGGTCACCTTTGCCGCGGGCCTCGCCACGGAGGGGTTCCGGCCGGTGGTCGCCATCTATTCCACCTTTCTTCAGCGCGCCTATGACCAGATCATCCACGATGTCTGCCTCCCCAGGCTTCCGGTGGTGTTCGCGGTGGACCGGGGCGGGCTGGTGGGTGAAGACGGCCCTACCCATCACGGTAATTTTGACATCACCTTTCTCAGGGCCCTGCCCAACCTGACCCTGATGGCGCCCAAGGACGAGAACGAACTGGCCCACATGATCTACACGGCCCTCCGGATCCCCGGGCCCGTCGCCATCCGGTATCCCCGGGGGAAGGGAATCGGGGTCCCGGTGGACCCGGAGTTCATGGCCCTGCCCGTGGGGGAGGCGGAGGTCCTTGCGCAGGGATCCGACCTCCTGATCCTGGCGCTGGGGACCACCGTTCATCCGGCGCTCGAGGCCGCCGCCATGCTGGAGAAGGAGGGCGCGTCGGTCGGCGTGGTGAACTGCCGCTTTGTAAAACCCCTGGACAAACGCCTGGCGGAATACGCCGCGGCCGCGGGCAGGGTCCTTGTGACCGAAGAAAACGCGCGGCAGGGCGGCTTCGGAGGGGCGATCCTGGAACTCCTCAACGACGCGGGTGTGGACGCGGTCCGCGTGAAACGGGTCGGCATCCCGGACCGGTTCGTGGAGCACGGCCCCGTTAGTCTCCTGAGGGAAAAGTACGGGCTCGACGCCGCCGGATTTCTCAGGGCGGCAAGGGACCTGCTGGCCTGAACCGTGCCGGAGGGGACGCCCCGGATATCATGGGCCCAAAGACGAGATTAGACCGGCGGCTGGTGCTGGAAGGACTGGCGGAAACCCGGGAAAAGGCGAAGGCCCTGATCATGGCGGGCGCGGTTCTGGTGGACGGCGGGCGGGTCGACAAGCCGGGCCGCCTGGTGCCGGAGACCGCGTCCGTTACGGTGAAGAAAAAACCGTTTCCATATGTAGGCAGGGGCGGGGTCAAGCTGGAGGCGGCCCTTCGCGCGTTCAACGTGACGGTGAAAGACAGGGTCCTGCTGGACGTGGGTGCCTCCACGGGCGGGTTTACAGACTGCCTGCTCCGGCACGGCGCCCGGCGGGTCTTTGCCGTGGACGTGGGCTACGGCCAGCTGGACTGGCGGATCCGGCAGGACCCGAGGGTGACGGTCCTGGAGCGGACCAATGTCCGCCACCTGAAGCCGGGAGATCTGGGATCGCCTGTGGACGGGGCGGTCATCGACGTGTCGTTCATCTCGCTCCGCCTGGTAATCCCCCCGGTCTCCGGCCTCCTGGCGCCCGGCGGCTTTATCATCGCGCTCATCAAACCGCAGTTCGAGGTGGGCAGGGGCCGGGTGGGAAAAGGGGGTATCGTCCGGGACCCCGGTCTGCACCGGGAGGTGCTCGCCGCGCTCTCGTCCTCTTTTCAGGCGGCCGGGTGGGCCGTCAACGGGCAGATTCCTTCCCCCATCCCGGGCGCGAAAGGGAACCGGGAATTCCTGACATACCTCACCCGCCGGGAATAACGGGCCCCGGGGAGCCGGAGGCGGGCCTTTTCCGGGAGCGCCGGTGTTAGGCCGCCATTCGCTTGGATGCTTTCAGGGGATTGATCTTCCCGTTTTTACGCTGTTTTTCCGTCTTCAGGTGGGTCGCCATATTGCAGGTTCCGAACCGCCATTTT
>CAZCVB010000126.1:0-7186 GCA_964501805.1 uncultured Desulfobacteraceae bacterium
GCCATCGGCGCGGGGAACACCATCGTAAACCGCCGGGGGGTGCTCACCGGCCATAACACCGATGCCACGGGCGCACTCAGGGCCCTTGAAGCGGTGATCCGGATCCCGGGAAAACAATGCCTGATCGTGGGGGCGGGCGGGGCGGCCCGGACCATCGGCGTTGTTCTCAGGGAAAAGGGGGCGCACGTGACCATCACCAACCGCTCTCCCGGCCGGGGCCGGGATCTGGCGCGGGCCGTCGGGTGCGCCTTTGTCCCCATGACCGGGGCGGGTGACGTTCCGGCGGACCTGCTGATCCAGGCGACTTCCGTGGGGATGTTCCCCCATGTTGAAGACATCCCCCTTTCGCCGGAATTCCTGAAACCGGGGATGGTGGTCATGGATATCATCTACAATCCCGTGGAAACCCGGTTCCTCTCCCTGGCAAGGGAAAAAGGATGCACCGTCATCCGCGGCCTCGGCATGTTCGTCCACCAGGGCGCGGAGCAGTTCCGCCTGTGGACCGGCATGGAACCGCCGGTGGCGGAAATGGCCCGCGCGGCGGAGGCGGTTCTTGAAAAGGGCGGATAAAGGCCGGTTTTCCATCGGCGCCGGGAACCCGGGTTTTCAGGGACCGGGACCGGGAGAAGGATCCCTTCCAGGAGGGCATGGTCGTACCATGAAGGAAATCACACCCCGCGCAACGGTTGACGCGGCATTGAGCGTCCCGGGCTCCAAGAGCCTTACGCACCGGGCCCTGATCGTGGCGGCCCTGGCCCGTGGAAAGAGCCGGATCCAGGGCTGCCTTTCGTGCGAGGATACGGAATATACGCTGGGGTGCCTGAAACAGATGGGCGTTTCCGTTTCCGGCGGGCCCGGGTACCTCGACGTGGCGGGCATGGGAGGCAAATGGCCCGACACCCGGTCGGTGCGCAGGGTTTTTCTGGGAAATTCCGGTACTTCCATGCGGCTCCTCCTGTCCGTTTTCGCCCTCTTTCGCGGAGAATACCTGCTGGACGGCACCCCCCGCATGCGGCAGCGGCCCGTGGCGGCCCTGGTGGCGGCCCTGAACCGGCTGGGGGCGGATGCCCGGTGCGTTGACGGCACGGGATGTCCGCCGGTCCTGATCCGGGCGGGCGGCCTGGAAGGCGGGAAGGTCCGGGTGTCGGGGGAGGAGAGCAGCCAGTACGTCTCTTCTCTCCTGCTTTCGGCGCCCTTTGCCAGGACCGACGTGGAGATCGTGGTTACGGGGAAGGCGGTGTCGACCCCTTACGTGGACATGACCCTTGACGTGATGCGGGCTTTCGGCGTGAGCGTCTCACGGGAGGGGCACCGGTACTTCAGGGTTCCGGCCGGGCGGGGATACGAGGGCCGGCCCTACATCGTGGAGGCGGACGTCTCCAATGCCGCCTATTTCTGGGCCGCGGCGGCCGTGACCGGCGGGCGCGTCACCATCGAGGGCATTGCGCCGTTTTCCACGCGCCAGGGAGATATCGGTTTCCTCGAGATCCTGGAGAAAATGGGATGCCGCATCGAGAAAGGGCCTTCTTCCGTCACGGTCCATGGAGGCCCCCTCAAGGGGATCGACGCGGACATGGGGGACATGCCCGACCTGGTCCCGACCCTGGCCGCGATCGCCCTTTTCGCGGAGGGGAAGACGGTGGTCCGGAACGTCCCTCACCTGCGGTACAAGGAGAGCGACCGGCTGGGAGACCTTTGCCGGGAATGGTCGCGCCTGGGCGCCGGGGCGGCGGAGACCGCGGACGGCCTGGTGATCCACGGGGGGGCGCCGCTTCACGAAGCGATCCTGGATCCCCATGACGATCACCGCCTGGCCATGAGCCTGGCGGTGGCGGGTCTCCGGGTGCCCGGCCTCAGGATCCGGAATGAGGCCTGCGTCAACAAGTCGTTCCCCTTTTTCTGGGAACTCTGGGATGCCCTGTGAGCCGGGCGGCCGCTGAAGACAGGTTCACCCTGTTTCCGGATGCCCGCCGCCGGGGCGTGGTGCTTCGGCTTTTGTCCCCGCGGCGCACTTTCCAGGTACGCCCGGGCCCCTGAATCCCTGCACGCCTTGCCTCTTCGGAAAACCCGGGAACCGTTCAATCCGGGAAATCATTCGTTTCCAATCGCGTACGGCCTTTTTCCGGCCTTTGCAACTGGCCGCGGGCCCGGATCGGAGGACCTCACGGGGCGTAAATGGGGTTGACTTTTAAGAAATAATTAATTATAAATATAACTTTTTCTTCAATTACTAAAACGGCAGGTGCGCATGGTCATTTTGAAGGAATCGGACATTGCGGCGGCGATCGAAAGGATCGCCCGTCAGATCGTCGAAAGAAACAGCCCCATGAATGACGTGGTCCTGGTGGGGATCCGCACCGGCGGCGCGTACCTGGCGGCCCGCCTGCAGGCCGCCGTCAGGGAGACGGGTGTTCCCGCGCCGCCCCTCGGGATTCTCGACATCACCCTCTACCGCGATGACTGGACGCGTATCGGCCCGTCCCCGGTGGTGGGAAAAACGGACCTGCCCTTTTCCATCGACGACAAGGTCGTGATCCTGGTGGACGATGTCCTGTTCACCGGGAGGACCGTGAGGGCGGCCATGGACGCGCTGGTGGATTACGGGCGTCCCCGGCGGATCGAACTGGCGATCTTGGTGGACCGCGGAGAAAAGTGCAGGGAACTGCCCATCATGGCCAATTACATCGGCGGGGTCTGGGATATCGGATCCGACGAGACCGTCAATGTCTACCTCAAGGAGGAGGGCTTTGACGATCACGCGGCCATTGAGGCGAAAAAAGCGGCCTGATCGTGTCCCCGAAAAAAAAATCCAGAAAAAAACGGCCATCTCCTTCCGCCGCCTCCGACCGGGAAGCGGCCCTCGTCGCCTCCCTTCTCGCCGATTCGGATACCGGTGATCCCGTCGAAATCGCAGGCAGGCTCCCGGACGCGCATGCCGCGATGATCTTCGTGGAGCGCCTGCCCACGGGGCACGGATCCGCGGTTCCCCTGCTCAGGGCGGTTCATGACCGTTTCCCGGATAAGAATGTGCGGAAGGCGATCCGGCGGGCCCTGTTCAAGCTGGAGCGAAAGGGGATCCAGGTCCCGTCCTTTTCCGGGGATGACGCCGAATCCCGGGGGGTGCTGAAACCCGCGGCGTCGGACGCGCATGCCGCCCACGTGGGGCCCCCGGATGCGGAGGGGTACCGCAGTGTGATGGTGGTAAAGGCCGGCCGCACCCGGGGCGTGACCGTGGGGATCGGCTTTGTCTCGGACGGCGGGGGGATACGCCATTTCGCCTCGCGCATCCTTACCCGAAAAGACGCCAGGGAAATGCGGGACCAGCTGTCGCGGAAGGCGGGCCCCCTGGTGGAGACCTCCCTTTCCCATGCCGCCACCGTTCTGGAGGCCGCCTACCGGCGTCACCTGGCGCTCGACCTGGATCCCCCCGCGGAATACCTTGGGTTCAGGACATGGCTCCTGGAAAATTCCCGCCTTCTGGACCGTTCGCCTGTCCATGATCTCCTCCCCCCGGAGTCCCGGCCGGAAGGGGGTTTGCCGGACGCCCGGCTCAAGACGTTCCTCCAGCACAAACTGCTGGCCTCGTGGGTCATTTCTCCCGAGAGACTTCAGCCTTTCATCGAGGCGGTCCGGCACGCGGGCGACAGTCCCATCTTTCTTACGGAGGCCCAGAAGGCCGATCGTCTGAGGGAAATCAGGGGGAAGGCCCTTCGGGACCTGTTTCCTTCTTCGGAACGCGCGGCCCTGAAAGGCCGGTTCGAGGAGATGGCCTATTTCTTTTTCAAACTGGGGGATCCGGAGCGGGCGGGCATGGCCCTGGCCGCCGGGAGGATGGTCGTGGAAGACACGGGACCGGACCTGAATCCGGTCATCGCGTTCCTCCTGGAACGAAGCCTTCGGCTGTACACGGGGAGGACGGCCGGGACCGAAGCGGCCGGACCCACGGTGCCCGGTCCGGGGACTTCCTCGCGCATCATCATTCCCTGACGGGAAGCGGATGGTTGAAATCCGTTGAACCCTTTCCGCCTCAGGGAAATATCTTTCCGGGGTTCAATATGCCTTTCGGGTCCAGGAGTTCCTTGATCCGCTTCATCCAGGCCAGGCCCGCCCCGTGTTCCATCTCCATGAACCGCCTTTTTCCGATCCCGATGCCGTGTTCGCCCGTGGCCGTACCGCCCGCCTTGAGCGCTTCTTCCACCATCCGTTGATGGATGGCATCGATTTTATCCCATTCAGCCGCGTCCCCCTTTTTCCCCATCAGCACCAGGTGGAGGTTTCCGTCCCCGGCGTGTCCGAAGGTATATCCGGGGATCCCGCTGTCCCGGGACGTCTCCCGTGCCAGGGCGATGATCCCGGGATACGCGGAGACCGGAACCGCCACGTCGACGGCCATATGCAGGCGGTCCGGGTGGCTGCGGGTGATCATCTCTCCCAGTTCGTGGCGCGCCGCCAGGAGAGCGTCCCGGTTTTTTCTTCCCATGCCGGCCGAAAAATTTCCGCATCCCTCGTCGCGGCAGATCTCCTCCGCCATTCGGGTGATCTCCCGGAGATGGGATGTCCCCGCGCCGTGAAACTCCATGAAAAGGGTGGGCGCCACGGCCAGCTCCATGGCCTTTTCCCGGTTGATCAGGCCGATGCATTCGGGGGCCAGGAGTTCCAGGGCCGCCGGGTCGAGCCCGGAGCGGATGATTTCGAAAACCGCGCGGCCGGCGGCATGGGTGCTGGGGAACGTGGCAATGGCCGCCGACACCTCTTCCGGATAACCGGTCAGGCGGAGCGTGGCCGCCACCACGATGCCGAGGGTCCCCTCGGACCCGACGAAAAGGTGGACCAGGTCATATCCGGAGGATGTCTTGGAGGCCCGGGTCCCGGTTTCGATGACTTCGCCGTCCGCCAGGACCACGGTCAGCCGGAGGACATGGTCCCGGGTGGCCCCGTACCGAACGGTTCGCGTCCCGCTGGCGTTGTTGGCGATCATCCCGCCGATGGTGGCCCCGGCCCCGGGATCCGGCGGAAAAAAGAGCCCTTCGTGCCGGAGCCGGCGGTTCAGGTCCCGGTACCCGACGCCCGGTTCCACGTCCGCCTGGAAATCCGGCGCCCGGATGTCGATAATCCGGTTCATCAGGGAAAAATCGAGGACCACGCCCCCGTAAACAGGGATCGGGTTCCCCTCCAGGCTGCTTCCCGCGCCCCATGCTGTGACGGGAATCCCTTCCCCGCAGGCGAACCGGAGGATGGCGGAGACCTCCCCGCAGTCCAGGGGCCATATGACGGCGCCCGGTACCGAAGGGGGATGGCGGGACTGGTCCCGGGAATGGAGTTCCAGGTTGGAACGGCCCGTGGAGAACCGGCCGGGGTCCACCAGCGACGCCAGGGCCTTGAGTTGGGAATCCTTCATGGGGAAGGGGGGCATGGGGTCTCCTTTTTCCGGTTATAGCTCTTCCGGGGTAAAGGTCACCACGTCGTCGATCCTTTTCCGGCCGGAGAAGATCATCGCCAGGCGGTCGATCCCCAGCGCGATGCCCGCCGCGTCCGGCATGTGCCGCAGCGCGCGGAGGAACGGGGTGGGCATGGGATAGACCTCTTTCCCGGCCGCCTTTCTCATCGCCAGGTCCCGTTCAAAGCGCCGGGCCTGTTCCCCGGCGTCGGTCAGCTCTGAAAAGCCGTTGGCCAGTTCCATGCCTCCCATGTAGATCTCGAAGCGCTCGGCGATTGAGGGATCGTCCGGCCGGAGGCGGGCCAGGGACGCGAGCGGTGCGGGGTAGTCGTAAAGGAAGGCCGGTTTCCGGATCCCCAGCCGGGGTTCGATCTTCCGGTCCATGACATCTTCAAAGGAGTCCCCTGCGAGGGCCTCGCCGGGCGTGATGCCGCCGTAACGGAGAAAGGCGGCACGCACCGAAATCCTTTCCCAGGGCGGTGCGATGGAAATGTCCATGCCCCGGTACCGGATGGTATCGCCCATGCCCAGGCATTCGGAAACAAAAGGGAGAAGGGCCTCGCATTCCGCCATGAGTTCCCGGTATCCGATCCCGGTCCGGTACCACTCCAGCAGGGTGAACTCGGGAAGGTGCCGGTCCCCCCGTTCGCCATGCCGGAAACACCGGCTGATCTGGAATATCCGGGTATAGCCCGCGGCCAGGAGGCGTTTCATGCACAGCTCGGGGGATGTATGGAGATACCCGCCGCCCGATGCGACGGCATCGATGTGGGGCTCGGGGGCCGGAGCGGGGATGCGCTGGGGCGTCTCCACCTCGAGATAATCCCGCTCCATGAAAAACATGCGGATCGCCTGCAGCATCCGGGCGCGAAGCCGCAGTGCGTCCTTCCGTTTCCTGAGGGTTTTCTGTTCGTCTTCCGGGGGCGTCTCTTCAGGGGGGGCCCCGGCGCGCGTGTGGGGAAGTCCGGTATGGTGGGGAGGCATCCGGGTCATCCGTGCCGACGGGTTATTCCTTGACCCGGGTGACGTATTCCCCGGTTCGCGTGTCAATGGTAATTTTCTGCCCTTCTTCCACGAACGGCGGGACGCGCAGCACATAGCCGGTTTCCACGGTGACGGGCTTGGTGTCCCCTGCCACGGAATCTCCCTTGGCCCAGGGATCCGCACGGGTGACGGTCAGGTCCACGAAATTGGGGAGGGTAATGCCGATGGGCCTCCCGTCAAACAGGAGAATCTCCACCTCCAGGCCGTCGGAGAGGAAGTTTTTCGCTTCGCCCACCTGGTCGTCGGAAAGAAACACCTGCTCGTAGTTCTCCAGGTCCATGAAACAGGTCTCGTTTTCCTGGCTGTAGAGGTACTGCATTTTGCGTTCTTCCAGGGACGCCGGCTCAAAGGTGTCGCCGGAGCGGTAGGTCCGGTCGAGGATCACGCCGGTGATCATGTTTTTCAGCTTGCACCGGTAGAGGGACTGTCCCTTTCCCGGCTTGGAAAACTGAAAGTCGATGATCACGTAAGGCTCGTTGTCGATCTGGATCTTCAGGTTTTTCCTCAAATCGCTGGCATTGTACATCTTTTCCATCCTTTTTGTGACATCAAGACCGGTTCAGGGTCCCGTGCTGAAGCATCCGGGGCTCATCCCGGAGACGTGGTAAATTACGGTTGTCTGAACTGATATAAAGAAAAACGGGTCAGGTCAAGGGAAAACCGGGACGCATTTATGGATGGACATCATCCGATTTTCCATTTAAT
>CAZCVB010000127.1:0-7044 GCA_964501805.1 uncultured Desulfobacteraceae bacterium
GGGCTAAATCGGCTTTGTTGAACAGCCGTATTCTTTTTTGTTTTATCCTGGTTATCTTTTAGCCCCGAAAACAACCGCTGTCAATCTCTTTTTCCCCGGACACCGGCCTGTTAAGGGCGGTTGACATTCACGGAAATAGACCTATTGTAATGATTCCGGGCGTGAACAGGCGTTCCGCCGCCACCCGCGGTGACGCCCCGGGGGGACGGAACGGGGCCCGGTATCGCCGGGCGCTCCGCCTGCCCGACTTCGAGGGCCCGGCTTTCACAAGGGAGGCGGACGACTCCATGTCAAACCCCGTTCTCGAAAACCAGACCGAGACCATCCTGGGCAGCATCGCCGACGGGGTGTTCACCGTCGATCCCCAGTGGAGAATTACCTCTTTCAACCGGGCCGCCGAAAAGATCACCGGCATCCGGAAAAACGACGCCATCGGAAGGCACTGCTGGGACGTCTTCAGGGCCAGCATATGCGAGCGGCGGTGCTCCCTCCGGCAGACCCTGACCACAGGGGAACCGGTGGTGGACCAGGCCATATTTATCGTGAACTCGGACGGGGAGCGGGTTCCGGTCAGTATTTCCACCGCCCTGCTGAAGTCCGGGGACGGACGGGTCATCGGGGGCGTCGAGACCTTTCGGGACCTGAGCGTGGTGGAGACGCTCCGCAAGGAGGTCGCGGGGAGGCATTCCTTCCTCGATATCATCACCAAGAACGCGGAGATGCACCGGCTGTTCGGGATACTGGAGCAGGTGGGAGAGAGCAACGCAACGGTCCTCCTGGTGGGAGAGAGCGGCACGGGGAAGGAACTGTTCGCCAGGGCCGTTCACTCCCTCAGCCCCAGGAGGGACAAACCCCTGATCACCGTCAATTGCGGCGCCCTGCCGGAGCCGCTCCTTGAATCCGAGCTGTTCGGGTATAAGGAGGGGGCCTTCACCGACGCCAAGAAGGACAAGCCGGGGCGCCTGGCCCTGGCCGAGGGCGGAACACTTTTTCTGGACGAAATCGGGGACATTTCCCCGGCCCTGCAGGTCCGCCTGTTGCGGGTCCTGCAGGAGAAAACCTATGAACCGCTGGGCGGGACCCGCTCCCTGAAGGCGGATGTGCGGATCGTTGCGGCCACCAACCGGAACCTCGAAAAGCGGGTGGCCGAAGGCACCTTCCGGGAGGACCTGTATTACCGGATCAACGTGGTCCGGCTTTCGCTGCCGCCGCTACGGGCGCGAAAAGAGGACATCCCTCTGCTGGCGGAGCATTTCATCCGAAAATTCGGACACCTGAGCGGAAAAGATGTGCGGGGGATCTCTCCCGAGGCCCTTTCCCTTCTGATGGCGCACGATTTTCCCGGAAATGTCCGCGAACTGGAGAACATCCTGGAATATGCCACGGTCGTCTGCCGGGGACACCGGATCGAGGTGGCGCATCTGCCCGAGTCCGTTGCCGGCGGCGCCGGCGGTTTGCCGCGGGAGAGGGAAGAAAAAAAGGAGATGTCATGGGAAGACCTTGAGCGCGCCTATATCCTCGAGGCCCTGAAAAAAAACCGCCTGAACCGGTCCGCCACGGCAAAGGCCCTGGGGATCCATCCTTCCACCCTCTGGCGAAAGATGAAACGGCTCGGGATCGACCCCAAGGTGCTGTCCGGCGATCCGGACCTTCCCGGGGAATAAACGGTTTTATTGCAATTTTGCAATATTATTATCCTTCCACGTGACCTTCCACGCCGGTTTAGAGAAATTTTATTCTTTAAATTCAGCTTGTTATCCAAGAAAATTGGATATTCCGGGTTGCCGGGCGGCCGACTGGCACGTCCCATGCATAATTGAAGAGGGCATCGGGGCGATTTCCGTCCCGGACCACGGCAGGTGGACGCAAACGACGACCAGCCTTTTTTCCATACCCGGGAAGGGCGGAAAAGATATTGCAAAATGACAATGTGCAACCTTTATGCATTGCGTTATTGCAATACCCGGCAGGCGCATGGCGGCTGGCGGGGAGGCGATTGTCTTTATCTTTAAACAATATAACAAAATTGAAGGCGAAGGGAGACACAGGCGATGAAAGTAGCGGTGAGTGCGAGCGGAACGGATTTGGATGCCGCCATCGATCCCCGGTTTGGGCGGTGCGCGTATTTCCTGGTGGTGGACACGGAGGATATGAGTTTCGAATCCTTCAGCAATGAAAACAACGCCCTGGGCGGAGGTGCGGGGATCCAGTCCGCCCAGTTCGTGGCCTCCAAGGGGGCACGGGTCGTGCTGACCGGAAACTGCGGGCCCAACGCGGTCCGGACCCTTGCCGCGGCCGGAGTGGAGGTGATCGTCGGCCAGACCGGAACGGTAAGGGAGGCGGTGGAAAGGTACAGGGCCGGGGACCTGACGCCCACCACCGAGGCCAACGTGGCCGATCATTACGGCATGGGTGGCGGCACGGGTGGCGGTATGGGCCGTGGCATGGGTGGCGGCATGGGCCGCGGCATGGGCCGTGGCATGGGCGGCGGCATGGGCGGCGGCATGGGCTATAAAAAAGCCGGGACCGGTCCCGTCCCTCCCGCGCCGGGCGCGCCCGGGAAAAGAGATGACCTCAAGGCCTTGAAAGAACAAGCAGAGGCCCTGCGCAAGCAGATGGAGGCCATTGAGGCCCGGATCAGGGAGATGGAATAGCATCGTCCGCCGGAGAAAAACGGGTCTCCGGACCGCCACGCCCTTTTCGCGACCGCGTGGCGCGTACGGTCCATAGATAAGCGATCCTATAGAAAAGGATTTTTTCATGAACGTCGCGATTCCGGTCTGGGAGGGAAGGGTCTCACCGGTCTTTGATACCGCATCAAGGCTCTTGGTGTTCGAGGTGGAGGACCGCCTGGAACGGGCCCGGTTCGAGACCCGTTTGCAACCGGACCAGGACCTTGCGCGGAGATGCCAGTTCATGCGGGACATGGAGATCGATACCCTTATTTGCGGGGCGGTGTCCGGATACTTTCACCGGATGCTGAAAGCCAGCGGGATCCGGGTGATTCCCTGGATCTCCGGGTCCCTGGAAGAGGTACTGGAGGCCTACCTGGCGGGAGACCTGTTCCAGGCCAGGTTCCTGATGCCGGGTTGCGCGAGAAAAAAACGACGGAAAGGAAAAGGAAGGGGAATGGGAAATGGCAATGGCAAACCAGCAGGATAAACACCAGCAGCAGGACCTTGAGATCAGGGAAACACTCAAACATATCAGGAACAAGATCCTTGTCATGAGCGGCAAGGGCGGGGTGGGCAAAAGCAGCGTGGCGGCCTACCTGTCCGTGGCCCTGGCCCAGAAGGGCTTCCGGGTGGGACTCATGGACGTGGATCTTCACGGACCCAGCATTCCCGGGATCCTGGGACTCAAAGGGAACATCCGGCCCGGAGCCAACCAGGGAAAGGCCCTTCCCGTGGATTACCTGCCCAACCTGCAGGTGATCTCCATCCAGTCCCTGATGGGGGAGGAGAACAGGGACACGGCCACCATCTGGCGCGGTCCCCTCAAGATCGGGGTAATCAAGCAGTTTATCGCCGATATCGAGTGGAAGGCGCTTGATTACCTGGTCATCGACTCCCCGCCCGGAACAGGGGATGAACCCCTGACCGTGGCGCAGACCATCCCGGACGCCAGGGCCGTTATCGTTACCACGCCCCAGGAGGTCTCCCTGGCGGACGTAAGGAAATCCATCAATTTCTGCCGCCAGGTGAACATGGAAATCCTCGGGCTGGTGGAAAACATGAGCGGTCTCGTCTGTCCCCATTGCAAAAAGGTGATCGACCTGTTCAAAACGGGGGGCGGCATGCTGACCGCCAAGGAGGAAAACCTGCGGCTGCTGTGCAGCCTCCCCTTTGAGCCCCGGGTGGTGAAGAACGGGGACGAGGGGAAGATGGACCTTCTGGATGACCCCGAGGCACCCATCACCCGGGAGTTCAACAAGCTGGTGGAAGCGGTGGCGGCGGTGGCGCCGATCCAGAAAGACTATATTTCCGGGGCGCCCGAGGAAAAGGAATTTCCCGCCCGGAAAAAGGGATCCTCCGATGAAAAGGTTGTGGTGGTCCCCGTATCCGGTGAAAAGCTGTCATCTCACTTCGGTCACTGCGAGGCATTCGCCTTTGTGACGACGGAAAAGGGAAAGATCGTGCGGACGGACATGCGCGAATCGCCGGGTCATGAGCCGGGCGTGCTGCCCCGTTGGCTTTACGAGCAGGGGGCCGACGTGGTGATCGCGGGGGGCATGGGAGACCGGGCGCGTCAGATCCTGGCGGATAACGGCATTGAGGTGGTGATCGGAGCGCCCATGGATCCGGCGGAATCCCTGGTCAACCAGTATCTGTCCGGCACGCTGGTGACCGGCAAGAACGCATGTGATCATTGACGGGATCCGGGAAAGGAGGCAGGCATCATGGCACAGAAAGGACAGGGATTCGGCGGAGGAGGAAGAGGCCAGGAACCCACCGGCAGAGGCCGGGGTGCGGGCGGCGGCCGAGGCCTGGGGCCGGGCGGAGAGTGCGTGTGTCCCAACTGCGGCGAGAAGACGGCCCACCAGCGGGGCACGCCCTGTTTCGAAACCAAATGTCCCCGTTGCGGTACGCCCATGACGCGGGCCTGATCCGGCGCCCATGCCATCCGTAACGCCCGCCGCAGGGAAGCCCTTGCGGGAAAAAAGGATTGTTTTTTCGGGTGGCGTGGGACAGAATACCCGCCGTATGCGAACGGTATTTTGGGCCGCCCGTCCGCCGGATCACCGGCCCGGGGCGGCGGAGCAGGAGAAGGCACCATGAGCCGGGAACTGGATGACTTTGTCAACGAGTTGCAGGAGCAGATCTACGAGGAAACCCGTGCGGCTTACGGGGATGCGGCCTTTGAACGGTGGCGGAACCCGAAGTACATGGGCGAAATGGCCGACCCGGACGGATACGCGCGGGTCACGGGTCCCTGCGGGGACACCATGCAGATCTTCCTGAGGTTCGAGGAAGACAGGGTCAGGGACGCCTCCTTTGTGACGGACGGATGCGGCTCCAGCGGGGTATGCGGTTCCTTCGCGGCCGAGATGGCCCTGGGAAAACAGCCGGACGAGCTTATCGAGATCACCGGGGAGGCCATACTGGAAAAGATAGGGGGATTGCCGGAAGAGGATCGGCATTGCGCCTTCCTCGCCGCCGAAACCCTTCAGGAGGCCCTGAACACGTACATGACCCGGCAGGCGGGGAAATAACCCCGGCGTGAGCCTCCGGTCGCGGGTGCCTGTATCGCCCGCCCGGGCCGGGGATGCCGGTAACAGAGGAAACGAACATGATTATCAGCATTGCGAGTGGAAAAGGGGGAACCGGCAAAACAACAGTGGCTACGAACCTGGCCCTTTCCCTTGGACCGGGTGTCCGGCTCCTGGACTGTGACGTGGAAGAACCCAACGCCCACCTCTTCATCCGGCCGGACGTGGACGAGGTCCGGACCATCACCACGCCGGTGCCGCAGGTGGACGAGGAAAAATGCACCCTGTGCGGAAAATGCGCGGAGATCTGCCAGTACAAGGCCATCGTCGTGATCGGAGAAACGGTGCTGGCGTTTCACGAACTATGTCACAGCTGCGGCGGCTGTGAACGGGTCTGTCCCGAAAAGGCCATCACCGAGACGGGCCGCGAACTGGGTGTGGTGGAAAGCGGCCGTCGGAACGGACTGGCGTTCGTGCACGGGCGCCTGAGGATCGGCGAGGCCATGGCGCCCCCCCTGATCCAGGCCGTGCGGGAATATGAACGGCCGGACGGACTGACCATCATCGACGCGCCCCCGGGCACCTCGTGCCCGGTCATCGCGGCCATGAACGGCGCCGATTTTGTGCTACTGGTGACGGAGCCGACCCCTTTCGGGCTGCACGACCTCAAACTGGCCGTGGGCGCCGTCAGGGTCCTGGGGATCCCCTGCGGCCTGGTGATCAACCGGGCCGGCCTGGGAGACGACCGGGTCAATACCTATGCCCGCGAGGAGGGGGTGCCCGTGCTGATGGAAATCCCCTTTGATCGAAACATCGCCAAGGCCTACTCCAGGGGAGAATTGCTGGTGGAAGTGATGCCGGAGTGGAAAGAGCGGTTTGTGGAACTACACCGGCGCATTGAGGAAATCGTGACCGGATGAGCCGATCCGGGCGATTTTCCACAACGCCCGGATGATGATAAGGAGCACATTTATAATGAAGGAACTGGTGGTCATCAGCGGAAAGGGCGGCACGGGAAAGACCAGCCTCATGGCTGCGTTCGCATCGCTGGCGGACGGAAAAGTGCTGTGTGACGCGGACGTGGACGCGGCCGATCTTCACCTGATCCTGGATCCCGGGGTCAGGGAGAGTCATGAATTCCAGGGCGGCGGGACCGCGGTTATCGACAAGGACCGTTGCACCGAATGCGGATTGTGCCGGGAGCTTTGCCGGTGGAACGCCATCGGCGAGGATCTGGTGGTGGATTCAATCGCCTGCGAGGGGTGCGGGGTCTGTGTTTATTTCTGTCCCGAGAAGGCAATCGATTTTCCCATCAAGACCTGCGGGGACTGGTTCGTGTCGGATACGCGTTTCGGTCCCATGGTCCATGCCAGGTTGCGCATTGCCGAGGAAAACTCCGGAAAACTGGTTTCCCTGGTACGGCAGGAAGGAAAGCGGGTGGCGGAGGAAAAGGGTCTGGATCTGCTGCTGACCGATGGCCCTCCCGGCGTAGGATGCCCGGTGATCGCGTCTCTGGGCGGGGCCAGCGCGGTATTGATTGTTGCGGAACCGACGGTCTCCGGCCGCCATGACATGAAGCGCGTGGTGCAGCTGGCGGCCCATTTCCGGGTACCCGCCCTGGCCTGCGTCAACAAGTTCGACCTTAACCTGGATGAAACCCGGGATATCGAGACCTTTTTGAGGGAAAACAACGCAAAGGTCCTGGGACGGATCCCCTTTGATCCCTCCTTTACCCGGGCCATGGTGGAGGGAAAGACCATCGTGGAGTTTGACGGGGCCTCCGAAGGCGGCAGGGCGGTCACGGAGATCTGGGACGCGGTGAAGGCGGAACTGGC
>CAZCVB010000128.1:0-6870 GCA_964501805.1 uncultured Desulfobacteraceae bacterium
TCATAGTTTCCCGGGATAAAAAAGCAAGGAAAAACACCCGGGGCCGGAGGGTTATATTATTTCTTCGGGAGAACCGATTCGTCCCAGGACGGCGGACGCGGCCGCCACCGCCGGTCCGGAGAGGTAGACCCGGCTTCCGGGATGTCCCATGCGCCCGATAAAATTCCGGTTTGTGGTGGAAATCGCCGTTTCTCCGTCGGCCAGGATACCCATGTGCCCGCCCAGGCACGGCCCGCAGCAGGGCGGCCCGATGACGGCCCGGGCATCCAGAAGGGACGAGATGATCCCTTCCTCGATCGCCTCCCGGTAAATCCGGGGCGATCCGGGGATGACGATGAGCCGCGTGCCGGCCGCCGTGCGCCGGCCCTTGAGCACCCGGGCGGCGATCCGGAGGTCTTCGAGCCTCCCGTTGGTGCAGGAGCCGATGAACACCTGGTCCAGGGAGATCTTTTCCAGGGCGGAAACCGGGCGGACATTATCCGGCGAGTGGGGCATCGCCACCTGGGGTTCGATTTCGGAAACATCCATGCGGACCACCCGCTCGTAACGGGCGTCCGCGTCACTTGCCAGCAATGGAAACCGGCGGTCGGACCGCTGCGCCATGTAGGTCAGGGTCGTTTCGTCGACTCCGAAGATGCCGTTTTTGGCCCCGCTCTCCACCGCCATGTTGGCCATGGTGAGCCGCTGGTCCATGGAAAGTGCGGCTACCGCGTCTCCCGAGAATTCCAGGGCCTTGTACACCGCCCCGGATACGCCGATCTTTCCCAGCGTGAAGAGGATCAGGTCTTTGCCGCCCACCCACGGGCGGAGATCCCCCTCATAGTCGAGGCGGATGGTGGGAGGGACCCTGAGCCACGTCCGCCCGGTGGCCAGGATGGCCCCCAGGTCCGTGCTCCCCATACCGGCGGAAAACGCCCCCAGCGCGCCGTAGGTGCAGGTATGGCTGTCCGCGCCGATAACCAGGTCCCCGGGCCCCACCAGCCCCTTTTCAGGGAGGATCACGTGCTCGATGCCCGCATCTCCCGCCTCGAAATAGTGGACAATCCGGTGTCGGGCCGCGAACTGCGACATGATTCGGACCTGCTGGGCCGAGGGGATATCCTTGTTGGGGACGAAATGGTCCGGCACCAGGGCCACCCGCTTCCGATCGAACACCTGTTTTACGCCGAGCTGTTCGAACACGCGGATCGCCATGGGCGCGGTAATGTCGTTGGCAAGGGCCAGGTCCACCCCCACCTCGATATGGTCGCCCGGCGCCACGCGGGATTTTCCCGCGTGCGCGGCCAGGATCTTTTCGGTAATGGTCATGCCTTGTGTCATGATGGGTTTGTATCCTCCTTTTCAGCCGAAAGGCCGTTTAAAGGGAGCGAGGGTTCCGTCCCGTCTCCCCCTGTGTTTCCGGTTTGAGGAGCTTGTACTGGACGCTGTCCACCAGGGCCTGCCAGCTTGCCTCGATGATGTTTTCCGAAACCCCGATGGTGGTCCAGATCTCACGGGCGTCGCGGGAGTCAATCTGGACCCTGACCTTGGCGGCCGTCGCCTCACTTCCGTCGATGACCCGCACCCGGAAATCCACCAGCGCCATCTCCTCGATCTGGGGAAAGAACTTGGTCAGGGCCTTTCTCAGGGCCCGGTCGAGAGCGTTCACGGGTCCGTCCCCCTCGGCCGCCGTGATTTCTTCTTCCTCTCCCACGGAGATCTTGATGGTGGCCTGGGACGTACTGGGCCCGGTCTGGTTCTTCTCGGTGGTCAGCCGGAAGGATTCCAGGACAAAGGGATCCCTGAATTGCCCGGTCACCTTCCGAAGGAGAAGGGCCAGGGATCCCTCGGCCGCGTCGAACTGATACCCCTCGTCTTCCAGGCGCTTGATCTCCCGGACGATTTTGCGGCTGTCATATCCGTTTGCTCCCAGAGGGATTCCCAGTTCCCTGGACTTGTACTCGATGTTGCTTTTGCCCGAAAGGTCTGAAACCAGCACCCTGCGCCGGTTGCCCACGCGCTCCGGAGGCACGTGTTCATAGGCGCTCGGGTTTTTCAGGATCGCGCTGACGTGCACGCCGCCTTTGTGTGTGAAGGCGCTTTTTCCCACGAAGGGACGGTGTTTCAGGGGCGGCACATTGGCGACCTCGCTCACGTACCGGGACAGTTCGGTCAAGTGTTTCAGCCGCTCCGGCGGAACGCAGCGGAATCCCATCTTCAGTTCCAGGTTCCCGATGAGGGTGACCAGGTCGAGATTGCCGCAGCGTTCCCCGTACCCGTTGATGGTGCCCTGGACCAGGGTGACGCCCGAGCGGACCGCCGCCAGGGAATTGGCCAGGGCGAGTCCGCAGTCGTTGTGGCAGTGGATCCCCGCCCGGACACGGAGAGAGGGCACGACCCGCTTCAGGATCGTTTCCATCTCCTCCGGCAGCGTGCCGCCGTTGGTATCGCACAGCACCACCGCGTCCGCGCCGCCGTTTACCGCCGCGGTGAGCGTTTCCATGGCGTATCCGGGATTCCGTTTGTACCCGTCGAAAAAATGTTCCGCGTCGAAGATCACCTCCCGGTCCCGCCGTTTCAGATACGCCACGCTGTCTTCAATCATGGCGCTGTTCTCGGCCAGGGAGACCCCCAGGATCTCCGACGCCTGGAGATCCCATGTCTTTCCGAAAACGGTCACGGTTTCCGTTTCCGTGTCCAGCAGCGCCCGGATGTTCTCGTCGTCCTCCGGACGGGTGGCGGGACGGCGGGTGCTTCCGAAGGCCGTGATCCGGGCGCAGCGGAACCGGGACCTGCGGGCCATCTCGAAAAACCGCGCGTCCTTGGGATTGGAGCCCGGCCAACCGCCCTCGATATACGGCACGCCGAATTCATCCAGCTTCCGGGCGATCCGCATCTTGTCCTCGGCGGACAGGTTCACCTGTTCCCCCTGGGTGCCGTCTCTCAATGTCGTATCATAAAGCGTGATGTTTCGGGCCATGATTTTTCTCCGGTGGTATCGGCGCCGGCCGTTCCACGGCGCAGCCCCAAAAAAAATCCGTTATCAGGCATGCCTGATAACGGATTTGTTAACAATATGTGGAACCGGTTACGTCATTATCAGGCCATGGGGGTCGGGACCCGCAATAAGGAGCAACAGGGATATGATGATCCCCGCTGCGCCGATAATGCCGATAATGTATTCGCTCAACCGGTACATTGTGATATGGATACCTGTAAACGCGGTTAATGGATGTGAAAATAGCCAACCGGATTTTTCTCTTAATTCAATACGGCCCGCGTGTCAACCCCCAATCGGGCGGACGGCAAAGGTTTTCTTGACCTGGTCCGGCCGAACGCCTAAGCTGTCGGCGGTTTGTCCGGGACCGACACAGCCCGCAGGCCGGTAACCGGCAGGATCGAACGGCGTCCGAATCCATCAGGAGGGAGATTTGGTCATGGATTTTGATCTGACGGAAGAGATGAAGATGCTCCGGGATATGGCATACCGGTTCGCGCAGCAGGAATTCACCGAGTTCATCCATGAATGCGATACCCGGGAGACCTATACCCCGGAGATCGTGAAAAAAGCGGCACAGAACGGGCTGGTGGCGGCCTGGGCCCCGGAGGCGTACGGGGGCGCCGGTGCCGGGAGCCTCGGGGTGGCCGTGATCACGGAACAGCTTTCAAGGGTGGACATGGGGATCGGTCTCAACATCGTGGTGGCCTCCTTTGGTTGCGAGGCCATCAACCTGTACGGTTCGGAAGCGCAGAAACAGACCTATATCGCGCCCGTGTGCCGGGGCGAATGGATCAGTGCCGGGGCCTTCACGGAACCGGACGCGGGGACCGACGTGGCGGGCTACCGGACCCGCGCCGTGACGGACGGCGACGACTACGTGATCAACGGGAACAAGATGTTCATCACCAACGGCACGGTCTGCGATTTTTACGTGGTCCAGTGTCTCACGCACCCGGACGCCCCGCGACATCACCGTTTCAGCATGGTGATCGTTCCGGCCGATACGCCGGGCGTTACCCGGGCCAAGATTTCCGGAAAACTGGGAATCCGCGCCAGCGACACCGGGGAGGTCAGCTTTGAGGACGTGCGGGTCCCCCGGGAGAACGTGGTGGGCGAGGAAGGCAGGGGATTCTACCAGCTGATGCATTTCTTTGATACCACGCGGCCCATGGTGGCGGCCCAGGGGCTGGGCCTGTCACAGGCCTGTCTGGATGCCTCCCTGCGATACGCGGGAGAACGCAACGTATTCGGAGCGCCGCTGTCAGGTTACCAGCTGACCCAGGCGAAACTGACCGAAATGGCCATCCGCATCGAGGCGCTCAGGGGGCTGGTCTACCGGGCCGCATGGCTCATCGACCAGGGAAGGCCCGATTTCCGGCTGGCGGCCATGGCCAAGTATTACGGTGGGGAAACGGCCGTTTTCTGCGCCAACGCGGCCCTGGAAATCCACGGGGGCTATGGATACATCGATGAATACGACGTGCAGCGCTACTACCGGGACGCCAAGATCCTCGAACTCTACGAAGGGACGAAAGAAGCGGAAATCATGACCATCGCCAAGGCCCTGAAACCCCAATAGGATGCGTTTCCAGGAGAAACGGTTCTTTTCGGAATCCCCTTCCCGGTGAAGGGGGCCGGGGGAGATCCCCATGCTGTCGGAAATCGTAGACAACCCAGACCTGCAAAAATACATGACCACCGTTCAGGCGGGCCGGATCCTCTTCCTGGAGGGAGATGATTCCGAAGATCTTTACGTGCTGGTCTCCGGCGAACTGGAGATCCTGAAAGGGAACATGAAGATCCGCCGGATCAGCGAAAAAGGGGCCCTGTTCGGTGAGATGTCCTTTCTTCTCGGGAACCGGAGAACGGCAACGGTCAAGGCGGTCACCGACGCCCGGGCCCTCCGGATTCCCAAGGAGGAGATCACGACCTTCCTGGCCGAGTTTCCGAATGTGGCGAAAAAGATCACCGAGATCCTGGCCCTCCGGCTCAATGAGACCACCCAGATCCTTTTCGGGCTCAAGGAATTCTGCGACCAGCTGCCCGACGCCGTCATCCTGACCGATAAGACGGGCCGGATCCTCACCTGGAACAGCGCTGCGGAGAAGCTGTACGGAAGGGACTGGGAAGAGATCCGGAACAGGCCCGTTGAGGAGATATACGAGGAACCCGAGACCTACAGGACCTTTATCGAGGAGGTCCAGTCCCGGTACTCGGTCCGGGAGAAGATCCTCAAGATC
This sequence comes from uncultured Desulfobacteraceae bacterium, assembly GCA_964501805.1. Classification (GTDB taxonomy): domain Bacteria; phylum Desulfobacterota; class DSM-4660; order Desulfatiglandales; family Desulfatiglandaceae; genus CAZCVB01. Next base: position 5,221 of record CAZCVB010000128.1, read on the forward strand.
CGCCATCCCGAGAAGGGAACGCGGTACATCTCCACCAGCACCACCATCCTCTACGACGGCCAGCACAACTACCAGGGGGTCATCTCCCTGGGCAGGGACGTCACCGCGGTCAAGAAGCTTGAGACGCGGTACCGCCGCATCCGCCGATGGATGCTTCCCGGTCTCCTCTTCCTGTGCCTGCTGGGAGGCGCCTTTTTTTACGGGTATCCTTCCCTGAGAAAGGGACCGGGCGCTTCGGACGTCAAAAGACACCTGCTGAGAAACCGTCTCGCACGGGATTACCTCCTCCTGAAATCGCTGCTGGCGGTTCCGCTGGAAAAAAAGGACCGCCGGGAGACGACCCGCGTCATGAAGGATTTTTTCAACCTCCAGGAGGAGGCCCCGATCCCGTACACGGGCATTGTCCTGCTGGATACGGAAAAAAAGGTCTTCGACGCCTATTCCATCACGCCCGGCGTCCGGATAAAAGAGATGCTGGGGAGCAGTTATTCGGGCATCGATTTTCAGGGAAGCGACCGCTTTCTCCACCGGGTGCTGACGGTGTTCCGAAGGGACCGGGACCACCCCATGGGCCGGAAGAGCCTGGAGGTGGCGTTCCAGCTCAAGAAGGACTCCCGGATGTACGGCTGGCTGGTGTTCCAGATGAACACGGATCTGCTTCAGTCGGAATACCACGTCGATAAAAGAGGGCTGATCGCCTTCCAGTTCAAGGGATCCTGATCCATGACCCCCGGGCACATTCACGAGTCGGGCGCATATCAGTTCTCGGAGGAGGGCGACGGAGACGTCACCCTGCGCCTTCGGGGCGTTCTGGATGCGGCCAGCGCAGTCCCCCTCATGGGGGAACTCCTTCCCCTTGTCCGGAGAAAATCGCCCGCCTCCCTGACCGTTGACCTGGGAGGGGTCACGTACCTGGATGATTTCGGGATCCTTCTCCTGAGCGAGCTGAGAAAACGGGCGGGTGCCGGCAGGGGCCGCTTTTCCATTATAAACGCCGACGAGAGGGCCCGGGACATGCTTGCCGCCGTCCATTTCGATACCCTGGCCCGGGCCGTCCCCCTGTCCGGCGTGCCGCGTCCCGGTATCCTCGTGCGCATGGGGGACGCCGTGCTCCGGCATGCGTCGGACCTCAAATACATGGTGTCTTTCATCGGGTCGGTCTGTTTGTCGTTTCTCTATGTCTGCCGCCACCCCCGGTCCCTCCGGGTGAACGACACCGTGACCTGCATGCAGAAAACCGGGGTGGACGCCCTTCCCATCGTGGGACTCATCAGTTTTCTCCTGGGGCTCATCATGGCCTTCATGTCCTCGGTCCAGCTCCAGCAGTTCGGGGCCAACATCTACGTGGCGTCTCTGGTGAGCCTTTCCATGACGCGGGAACTGGGGCCGATCATGACCTGCATCATCGTGGCGGGAAGATCCGGATCCGCCTTTGCCGCGGAGATCGGCACCATGAAGGTCTCCGAGGAGATCGACGCCCTGTTCACCATGGGCTTCGATCCCACCCGGTTCCTGGTGGTTCCCAAGGTCATCGCCTCCCTCGTGGTGGTGCCGGTCCTGACCCTGTTTTCCGACATGTTCGCCATCATGGGCGGACTGGTGGTGGGTGTCTCCATGCTGGACTTGACGGTGAACTCCTACATGGCCCAG